>DPVV01000113.1:0-3091 GCA_003526525.1 Lachnoclostridium phytofermentans
ATCATTTGTACTTAATAGGATTGAAGGATGTCCAACATTTGTGTCTGGGTTTTGGCTCATCATTAATTTTTTTTCATATAATACGAATGTTGTAAATGAATCATTCGCTGGTCCAACTTCCAACCACTTCATATTTGGTCCCATCGGTTGTTCTAAACGCACTACAAAATTCATCTTTTCTGTCCAGAAATTTTTTGCTTCCTCTTGATTATTAACATATAACGTAACTTTACCAATATTCTGTATCATTTATTAACCTCCAAATAACGTTATGTCCGCAAATTATTATACTTAACCTGAATTATAAAGTACTCTTTCTTCCATTGCTAATTCGCTAAGTAACTTTATTTACTGCAACAAACATAATAATTTCTTTTATACTAATTAACTTGCTCAAAATTCTCTTTTTTATGAATTATAATTCTAATTCATTCTAAGCTGTCTTACAAATCTAAGATTGTTGTTATTTGATTTAAAATATACAAAGATATCTAAGCTGTTTGCATCCTAAGATATCTAATCTTCTTTTGCATACCCTATAATTTCCAAACCACTAATCTTACATCTTAACTTAAGATACATCACTTTAACAATCGAATCAAGTAAAAAAATTATCTTACACTCTCATTCCTAACCCGATCTATTATATTTCTCATATCGTCTTTTCTCATAGCACCTTGAAAATATCCCTCGATACTTCCCTCTGGATTTATAATAAAAGTTGTAGGATACACGGAAATATTATAGTAATAAGATAAGTATGAGGATTCATCAAATACTACTGGAAACGTATATTTTTTCTCTTCTAAAAATGACATGATTCCTCGTTTTGACTTCTCTTTACCCTCATTTGGAAAAGCGACGCCTAAGATAATTACATCCTCTTGATTACTTCCATATTCCTTATAGATTTCTTCAATATGGGGCATCTCTCTTTTACAAGGTGGGCACCATGTTGCCCAGAAATTAAGAAATACAGTTTTTCCTTTATAATCACTTAATGTATGAGTATTTCCATATTGATCAATTAAAATAAAATCCGGAGCCAGTATGCTCTTAGATTCCCCATTCGAATTTTTTCCTTGAACATAAGTAGGTCTAATAAACTTTGGTGTTGTTATTCCGTTCACTAGAACAAGAAATCCCATAAGCAGTATGATATACCCCCCAATAGTTTTTAGCTTATCCGACTTTAATTTGACTTTTTCCAATAGACTAAGCATCCTATCTGAAAACGCTGCAACGATAAGAAATGGAATAATAAAACCTAACGTATAGATACCTATAAGTAGGTTTCCCGTCCAAATATTTTGCTTAGTCGACGCTAGTACAAGCACAGAAGCAAGCATTGGTCCTATGCATGGTGTCCATCCAAAACTAAAGGTGAAACCTAATAAATATGCTATGATAGGATTCATCTGATTGGTTTTTATGTGTATCCTCTTTTCTTTTTGTAAAAAAGGTATCTTTATGTCCCCCACGTAAAATAGCCCCATAAGAAAGATAAAGCTACCACCAATTATTAAGAAATACCGTTTATATTCAGTTAAAAAGGTTCGAAAAATTCCTATTCCAGTTCCTAAGAGAAAGAACGTAGTAGAAATTCCTAATACAAATAAGATAGTATTGGTAAATAACACTCTTTTGTTTGAACTTTTGTTTAAACTATTGTTATTAGTATTACTATTTTTAGCACTACTATTATTGCCAATCCTATTTCTATTTGTTTCTATACTATTTCCATCATTCCGATTACTACTTGATAATATTGCCAAATATATTGGTAAAAGAGGAATGACACAAGGCGACAAGAAGGATAATACCCCCTCTAAGAATACAATTATAAAATTAATATGATCCATATTCCTCCATTAACTTTTTCTCATACGATTTTGATAATTATAGGTTATCAAACCGTTCGAACGAAAGCAATAGGGCACTTTTTAGTAACGTCCCGATTTATCACACTTTAGATTTTTACTTCCCCATGCAATCATCTCTTCCACCAAAGGTAATAGCGTAAGTCCCTTCTCACTAAGATAGTAATATGATTCGATGCTATTTCCATTGATCTCCTTTTGATTGCTTACGATTTCTTGTTTCATAAGTAATTCAAGTTGTTGGATAAGCATTTTCCTTGTACAGCCCTCTAACTCTTTTTCTAATTCACCGAAGCGCTTCTTCTCATACTTGATTGTACAGATTATGGTTGCTATCCACTTTTTCCCTAATAAATTCGCAAGTGCTTCAACAGGGCAATCATATGTCTCTTGTTTGATATGAATAATCATTCTCTTACTCCTTGGAAATAAATAATCTGTTTATTATACAAACTGCAAATATAAAAATTCTTGTCTATCTTATTTTATATCATATTGACAAAGTTGACATCATTTTTTTCTCATTGATTAACCAAGCAGGTCATAAATCTTATAAGGATATTGAATAACCTGACTTACAAGGATAAGTAGCCATTTCTCGTTATTCCACATTAGATAAGAAAATATATCTAAGAATGCTAATATTTACATCACAATAACAGATATTTTTTAAACATAACTACTTGACAAAAAAAAATAATAGATTTAAAATGAACAATGTTCATATCGTGGAGGTGAATATAGTGAATAATATAGTTACTTCAAAGGAAATGATCCTATTTGAAAGTCGTAAGATTGTAATGGAAAGAGGTATCTCAGCGATTAATATGCGTACTGTAGCAAATGCTTGCGGGGTGGCTGTCGGTTCTATCTATAACTATTTCCCATCGAAAACAGAACTAATTACCGCAACCGTAGAAGATGTTTGGAAAGATATATTTCATATGTCAGGAGATACATTTGAATTTCTAAATTTTAAAGATTGTCTTCTTTGGCTTTTTGAAAGTATCAATAAAGGATGCAAAAAATATCCTGGATTTTTTAATTTACATTCTATGAGTTTCGCGTCCGAGGATAAAGTTAAGGGACGACAAATGATGGAACATTACTTTGGACATATAAAGCAAAGTCTTTTATATGTTTTAGAACATGATACAAACGTCCGTTCAAACGCATTTAATGATATTTTAACAGCGGATGAATTTGTTAAT
>DPVV01000113.1:3274-4158 GCA_003526525.1 Lachnoclostridium phytofermentans
AATTTGATCTTTACAACATTTACATCAATGTTACTTCAGAGGCAAGAACATTGTAAAGCTTTACTTGAAATGGTATCACGCTGTATTTACTAAGTTCCTACTTTTACAGGTAGGAAAAATTTCGAACAATACTGAACATAGTTCATTTTAAAGGAGATGTTTTATACGAAAATAAAGAAGAGAAATTTACTTCTATTAGCAAGCGTTGTTTGGTTATTAGCAGGATTTAATATTTTGCGTATTGGAATTATTTCTTACAAAGATAATCTTACAATCATAAACCTTTTTATTTCTATTGTAATATTTATTCTATTTTGGTTTATGGTCTTTGGTAAACTTGTTCAGAAGCACACTTACAGAATTATAAATTATAATGAAGAAAAACCGTTTTTTTTGAAGTTTTTCGATATAAAATCTTTTTTCATCATGGCTTTTATGATTTCATTTGGTATAGGGATACGATTATCAAATATTTTCCCTGATTTATATATCGCAGTTTTCTATTCAGGATTAGGAGCAGCTTTATTTTTAGCAGGAATTTTATTTGGATACAACTATTTTACACAGAGGACTGAAAAATAATTTAAAGTGAGGTAAAAAATTATGCAAGCAATTATGGAAACATCGTTTGATGTTATATATCTTATTACAGTAATAACTTTAGGAATCATCATGATTCAAAAAAATCAAGGAAGAAAACAATACCTCTTATTCGGTATTATGGCAGTAACCTTAGGCGTTGGAGATTCTTTTCATTTAGTACCCCGCGCAGTCGCATTATGTACGACAGGATTAGAAAATTATACTACCGCTTTGGGAATTGGAAAATTTATTACATCAATTACTATGACTATTTTCTATATATTACTTTATTATGTTTGGCG
>DPVV01000439.1:0-1210 GCA_003526525.1 Lachnoclostridium phytofermentans
AAGTGCTCAAGGCCTTGGGGACGAGGCGGGGATAAAATGGCTAATCTAGCAGTTTCATATCAATATAATTATGGAAATAAAAGCTATTTTCAACAAGACCAAGTTTATTATAGAATATATAAAACATATATTTTTGAACGTTGTGGTTCTTTTAAAGAAAAAAATAAACAGCTTTTTAATAAGGCTGTAAAAGATCAGACAATAAAATTATTTATAAATAAGAATTCCCCTAATAAAGCTAAGTTATTTCTTTCAAATAAAGAATTTAACTATAGATTATCTTGGTTAAGTATTTTCTTTTCAGAAATACAAGGAATTCTATTGACTTTACTTGCGATTGTTTCTCTTTATAGTATTTATATGTTATTTAACCGTAGATAACCTTTCTAATGCTTGATCAGCCTCAGGGATATGGTTTTTTGAAGCTTCCATATACCAAAATTTAGCCTTTTCCAAATCAGGGAAAATATTTTCATACATATAAGCTAAATTATATTGTGCTTGAGGAAAGCCTTGCTGAGCTGCTTTAGTAAAATACTCTAAAGCTTTCTTATTATCTTGGGTAACCCCTTCACCGTCTGCATACATATTACCTAAATTATAGGATGCTTGAGGAAGATTTTGCTGTGCTGCTTTTGAGAAAAGTTCTAAAGCTTTCGTATTATTTTGTGGGACACCATCTCCATTTGCATAAGCATTACCTAAATTATATTGAGCCTTAGCGTAACCTTGTTCAGTTGATAACTCATAAAGTTCTAGAGCTTTTTTTCTATCTTTTTGAATATAAAATCCTTTATCATACATGAGCCCAAGGTTATATTGGGCTGCTGCTAATTTTTGGTTAGCTGCCTTATCAAAATATTTAAAAGCTTTTTGATAATCTTGAGGTGTGCCTAGACCTTCGAAATACATTCCTCCTAGATCATTTTGCGCTTCAGCTAATCCTTGATCAGAGGCTTTTTGAAATAGCTCTAAAGCTTTTTGATAATTTTGCTTAACATCTTTACCTAAAAAATATTTCTGTCCTTCTTCATATAATCTCAGAGCTTCTGAAGGTTTTTCTTGTACAAGATTTTGTGACGAAGGTTGCTTGGCACATCCAAATAGTAAAAAACTATTAGATAAAATTAAACACCCGGCAATAATCAATAATTTCAATTTCATCTTTAGTCCAAATTAATTGTTAATCAGCTCCTATTATGTGCCATTC
>DPVV01000439.1:1290-1608 GCA_003526525.1 Lachnoclostridium phytofermentans
CCTATTATGTGCCATTCTAACATAGGATCTTTTTCAAGCTGTTTTTGTCTTTCCGCTTCGGCATTTGCCTTTTCTTGTGCTTCCAATATATCTGCTGCGTCTGCTAAACCATTAACAACACTCACTACAGCTTGCGAATCTCCAAGCCTTTGTCCTACTTTTGATTCTCCAGCTCCTTTTCCAATTGCATCTCCAGCTTTATTTCCTAAATAAAACAGTGCTCCAAAACATGATGCACCAACAAGTGCAGCTTTTTGTGGTGTACCTTTTGCTAGTTTAGGACATATTTTCCCTGCTAATGCTAATCCGCCTGCTTCT
>DPVV01000439.1:1761-2505 GCA_003526525.1 Lachnoclostridium phytofermentans
GAACCTGTCATTGTTGCCGCTTTTACAACTAAACCTTTGGAATCACGTTCTCTGGTCAATATTCCAATTTCTACAATATCTCCTGCTTTTCCTAATTTACCTCCTATTTTGTCAAACTTTTTTGCTACTTCGCCTACATTAGATACACTTGTGTTAGGGTTTCCTCGAAATACTTTATTTCCTACATTATCGGGTTTATAAAAATACATACGCGCATTGGTAGATTTTTTAATACGTTCTAAGCTGAACGGAGGAGTATTTTTTGAATGTAGAAGTCCCCAAGCAAAGTTATTTTTCTCGATCAGTTTAGTTGAGTTAGTTAACACACCAATATATGTTGAAGTATCTTGGGCCGTACTAGCTGCTTCTTTTTGACTTGGCGAGAATAAATAAACAGGTCTACCATTTTGATTTACTTTTTGGTTTCCATCACTCATGATTCAATTTTCCTATATAAATTATTCTGAATAATTACTTCTTAAATAATCGCCTTTTTCTTCTGTTTCAGGCAATAATTCTATTTCTTTTAATATTTTAGGACTAATTAAAATAATTTCTCGAACAAAATTATTTTCAATACGCATCATGGGTTTATATGTTTGATCTATAAAATTTTTAATAGATAAAATAGGAAAGTCATCATTAGGGCTACTAAATTTCGCTTCTCCATTTTGGTCAGTTCGACAAGATGTTATTAATTTATTGTTGTCATTAGTGATTTGGAACGGCTTTGTTGCACAAAGC
>DPVV01000086.1:0-2170 GCA_003526525.1 Lachnoclostridium phytofermentans
ATATCACATTAATCCCAGGTGTAAGTTCCATATTAACATTATGAAATTTACCAAAATGCCCAGGGTGTAATTCTTTAATAATCACCTAAGCTCCTACCTTTCCTTTGTATTAAGTAATGCTTCGATTCCATAATACAACGCCTTGTTAACTAGGCCATCCTTTGCATCACTTTCCCGAATACGACGGATATAGCTACCAATCAGATTATCTTTATTTTCCTCATATAAAGAGTCAAAATCATAATCAGGGAGGGTATGATTTAAGACCTCCGTTACGTAACCCAATCGATAAAAATCTTCGAAATCAAAAAGAATGGAGGGATCTGTTTTTCCAACAAGAATGAATTGATAAAAGTTTTGACTTCCATTTTCGCTTAATATATTCCTAGCAAAATCAACAATCCCAGTACTTAACATATCTGGCGTTACTTCTATTTCTTTTGTCATATATTCTCTAGATGCAATTGGAACAAAAGTTAAGGATAGATTTGATTCATAGCGCTCTTCCGTCTTTTCTTTCTCCTTCGTTATTTCACCATAATAATATCCATGCGGTAGCGGCTCTCCTTTGGATAGGGGTTCCAAAGAACCAACATATGCCATCCTCTCCGTAATTAATTGTGGCTTATGAAAATGGCCTAATGCAACATAATCAAAACCAGCCTCATCTACCTTTTTATAGTTTATTGGAATATTATTCTCATTCCCACCGTGTGCCAATAAAATATTAATACGCTCTTCTACCCCTGGTATCATAGCATCATACTTTGATTCAAAGATCTCTCTGCTTAGATAGCTTAATCCATAGACCTCCGTATTTATTCCCTCAAAATAAATACTATCCATTTCTCCGCCACTTAGCATAGTCACACAGTCACACCAATTAAAATTATGATAATTCGAGCGTGGACCGATATAATCATGGTTACCCGCGATCATTACCACTTTGGTATGCGTTAACTTTGAAAATATATAATTTACTTCCTTTAACTCTCGAAGCAATGGTTGCTTGTGAAATAAGTCTCCAGAAATTAATAATAAGTCAATTTTCTTCTCTTCACATTCTGTTACTACACGCCTAAAACTATCGTAGATTTCCTTCTCTCGATTTATATCCCATCCACGATCTGACTCAGGAGTAGCACCGAGATGGATATCTGCAACATGTATAAAATCCAAGATACTTCCACCTTTCTATCCTTGTTTAATTTCCTTTATTATAGCATACAATTTTTTAGCATGCCATATACGGTGCTAAAAAGTATATACTTCTATATAAAAACACAGAAAACTATTGTTTATTTTTAGTAGAGCATTTATAATTGTGGTAGATTTTGTATGATTAATTTTAGGGAGGTTCCTAACTTCTATGAACGTAGTAAATATTCCGGTAGCTCAAGTTGTGTCTGGAATGATTGTTGCGGAGGATGTGTATAATAGCGGGAACGAACGTATCCTTTCTCGCAATACGATGGTTACCACAAAAAGTATAACGAAACTAAAAATTCATGCAATTAAAGAGATTTTTGTTTACATACCAGATACTTTAGTGAAGAAACAGACCACCAAACCATCAGAACATATCACTGCTTTAAAAAATTCCGAAGAATTTAAAAAATTCAAAAAGTTTTATATGGATAGTATTCTAACTTTAAAAGATTCTTTTTTATCTCTAACTGGGACATCTTCTATACCATATGATGAACTTAAACTACTAGATTCGGTTGAACAGCTTTTAAAGGAATGCCGAAGTTCTTTAAGAACCTTTGATATGTTACAATGCATTCGTGATTTAGATGATCAAATCTATGTACATTCTCTTAATGTTGCGCTGATTTGCTTTTCCTTTGCTACCTGGTTAAATTTTAATGTACATGATGCAGAACAGCTCATGCTTGCTGGACTATTGCATGACATTGGTAAACTTAAACTCCCAAAGGATATTATTCAGAAGCCAACAGCGCTTAATAAAAAAGAACTTGAATATGTACATCAGCACCCAGGTATGGGATATGCTCTTGTGAAAGATAGGAAAATTGATCCACGTGTGAAAGAAGCTATTCTAATGCACCACGAGCGTTGCGATGGTAGTGGCTATCCGAATAAACTTTCCTCCAAAGACATTTCTCCTTTTGCCAAAATATTAGCGATTGCTGATGTATATGATGCA
>DPVV01000086.1:2337-2721 GCA_003526525.1 Lachnoclostridium phytofermentans
AACGTGTTTATCGTAAAGAAATTTGCCCTTTTGAGGTTGTTGAGAATTTTGAAAAAGAAGGATTCCAAAAATACGATGCTGCCTATCTCCTTCCTTTTCTTGAAGGACTGGCTCAGTGTTATATTAACGCATCCGTGCGCCTTAGTAATTCCATGGTTGGAGAAGTCGTAATGATTAATAAATCCAAACTATCCAGGCCTGTCGTAAAAGTAGATAACCATTTCATTGATTTATCCAAGCAAAAGGAACTTAAGATAGCTTCTATTCTTTAATGATGACACCACCCTATCTTTTAAGGTCTCTATCCAAGTGCGAAGTTGTTTAGACGAATACACTTCGCCTTGAAGAAACTGCAGAGCTCTTGTCAAAGCGGATATTTGCAAT
>DPVV01000575.1:0-914 GCA_003526525.1 Lachnoclostridium phytofermentans
GGTAATGCTAATATCTGAATTAATCAGTGAGGTCTTTATCGATACAGATAAGCGAATATTTGAATTACGGCGTTTTTCGGAACAGACAAAAGAGACAAATGAAGCACTTAGAAATCAGCAGGAAAAATTCCGTAAAGTAAATGAGGAACTTGGTATCCAAAAAATTATGCTCGAAGCAGCTTACAATAAGATAAACAGTGCAAATACAGAAACTCAGACCTTATTTCAGATTATTCGATACATCTCAACTGAGCTAGAGATTGGGAATCTGATGAAACTTATAACAGAAGCAATCTATGAGGCAATGGGATTAGACGTATGTACCATTATTTTAGAACCAGAGATTGCTGGTAATAAACAGGTTACCTATGAAATACACACCAGATTAGGTAAGGGTTTTTACGAACAGATGAGTAATCGTATTGAACAGGGATGCATTGAAGAATACATGAAGGAAGAAGAAAATTATATTGATAATCAGGTACAGCCTGGAAAATATTCTTTTCTTAAGGATCGTAAGATAAACTCACTATTAATTGTGCCTTTAGTCCGGGGAAAAAAGGTGATTGGTGCTTTACTATGTGGACATTCTCAGCTTGATTACTTTAATGGGAATATTATGTTCTTTGAGACTGTAGTTGCACAACTTTTAGTTGCAATCCATAATGCAAGTCTATATAGTAGGATGCAGCAGATGGCAATTCATGATAGTTTGACTGGAATCTATAACCGAGGACAGTTAAATGTGATTCTTGAGCAGTATACAATACGAGCAAGTGAACAAAAGAATTCAGTATCCGTTGCCTTACTTGATATTGATCTTTTTAAGAAAATCAATGATACATATGGTCATCTGTTCGGTGATGAAGTTATTAAGATGGTTGCGGCGAAGATGCAGGAGGTGGCAAATTGTT
>DPVV01000575.1:1076-5600 GCA_003526525.1 Lachnoclostridium phytofermentans
AAGAATTTGTTATCGTGTTACCGGATGTGGGGATATCGGATTTTTATCATATTATAACCTCATTAAAGGAAACAATTGATAATACAACCTTACACTTTAATGAAGATGAAGTTCATGTAAAAGTTAGTGTTGGTATTAGTTCCTATCCAGAAACGAGTGTAAGTTGTCAACAACTTCTAAACCGTGCAGATGGAGCGATGTATTATTCCAAGCAAAACGGTCGTAACAGTATCACAGTAGACAACGATATTGTGCAAGATTATGTAAGAAAGAATAAGGAAACGGGGGGGAGTTGTAACTAGGTTCTAAAAACACAAGTTACACTTCCCTTTTTCTTGCTATTTGCTAAGAAGTGATATATACTTAACAACAATTAAAAGGTGTTATTGGAACGATGGGAAGGAAGTAAATCTATGAAGATGTGCAGCATTGCCAGTGGAAGCAGTGGTAATTGTATTTATATAGGGAGCAATGAAACAAACCTTTTGGTGGATGCGGGAGTAAGCGGAAAGAGAATAGAGAGTGGCCTTTTGTCGGCTGGAGTGGACCCAAATTCTTTGAACGGAATATTAATTACTCACGAACATACCGATCATATTCAAGGAATTGGTGTATTGGCAAGAAGATATAAATTACCGATCTATGGTACGGTTGAGACCATCAATGCAATGCTTCGGTTAAGCAGTGTAGGAAGAATTGAGGAAAGTCAGCTTCGATTTGTGAAGCCGAACGAGGCCTTATTCATTGGTGATATTTTAGTGGAACCGTTTTCGATTTCACACGATGCTAGTAATCCAGTTTGTTACACATTTACAAATGGTGGACATAAGATAGGAATGGCTACCGATCTTGGAACCTATGACAGTTACACGATTTCCAAGTTATGTGGAGCAGAAGTACTTTATTTGGAAGCAAACCATGACGTTAATATGTTAATGGTGGGAAGCTATCCTTATCATCTAAAACAGCGAATCGTTGGAGAGCGAGGGCATCTATCCAATGAAACTTCAGCAAAACTAATCTGTGAGCTATTACATGATAAATTACAGCATGTGCTGTTAGCCCATATGAGCAAAGAGAATAATTACGCAGAACTGGCATATGAAACCGTTCGATGTGAGGTTGAGCAAAGTGTAACGAGTTTCGGCAAGATGCCGGTAATCACAGTGGCAAATCGAGATATTCCATCAGAGATGGTTATTATATAAAATTTGATTACAATAATCAGCGCAGAAATGAGGTAAACTATGAAGAAGACGATTATTACAGTAGTAGGACACGATTGTGTAGGTATCATTGCTAAGATATGTACGTATCTTGCAAATAATAAGATTAATATTTTAGATATCTCTCAAACCATTGTATCCGGATATTTCAACATGATGATGATTGTTGATACCATCGAGTCTAGTAAAGATTTTAGTCAGTTAGCGGATGAATTAGAGGAAATTGGTAAAGAAATTGGTGTTGTAATTAAAGCACAAAGAGAAGACATATTTGATATGATGCACCGTCTATAAGAAAGGAAATCATTCGCTATGATAAATTTTAATGAAGTTCTAGAAACGAATAAGATGATTGATAAGGAAAATCTCGATGTACGTACCATTACACTCGGAATTAGCCTATTAGATTGTATTAGTAGCAATTTAGAGGAATTAAATCAGAATATCTATGACAAAATAACAACAGTAGCAAAAGATTTGGTTGTTACCGGTAAGAAAATCGAAAGACAGTTTGGAATTCCGGTGGTGAATAAGCGAATCTCAGTAACTCCGATTGCAATGATTGGGGCCTCTGCTTGTAAGAACCCAAAGGATTTTGTAACGATTGCAAGAACTCTTGATAGGGCTGCGAATACAGTTGGTGTAAATTTTATAGGAGGTTATTCAGCGCTTGTATCAAAGGGAATGACTTCTTCGGAACGTCTACTTATCGAATCGATTCCAGAGGCTCTAGCAGGAACAGAGCGAGTATGTAGCTCTGTAAATGTTGGTTCTACAAAAACTGGAATTAATATGGATGCAGTAAAGTTATTAGGTCAGATTGTATTAGACACCGCAGAGTATACGAAAGAAAAAGACTCTCTTGGTTGTGCAAAGTTAGTTATCTTTTGTAATGCACCGGATGACAATCCATTCATGGCGGGAGCTTTCCATGGCGTAACGGAAGCAGATGCAATTATCAACGTTGGAGTCAGCGGTCCTGGTGTAGTAAAGACCGCATTAGAGGGTGTTCGCGGAGAAGATTTTGGTACTCTATGTGAAACAATTAAAAAAACAGCATTTAAGATTACTCGTGTTGGTCAGTTAGTAGCGATGGAAGCATCAAAGATACTTAACATACCATTTGGTATTGTAGATTTATCACTTGCACCAACTCCTGCAGTAGGTGATAGCGTGGCAGAAATCCTTCAAGAAATTGGGCTAGAGTACCCAGGAGCACCAGGAACTACAGCAGCGCTCGCTTTACTAAACGACTCAGTAAAAAAGGGTGGTGTTATGGCATCAAGTTATGTAGGCGGATTAAGCGGTGCATTTATTCCGGTAAGTGAAGATCAGGGTATGATTGACGCAGTCATAGCTGGTTGTCTTACATTGGAAAAATTAGAAGCAATGACATGTGTATGTTCCGTTGGCCTTGATATGATTGCTATTCCAGGAGATACTAAGGCTACTACCATTTCTGGTATCATAGCAGATGAGATGGCTATTGGTATGATTAATCAAAAAACGACAGCAGTTCGTCTGATACCAGTGGTCGGTAAGAAAGTTGGAGACGTTGCAGAATTTGGTGGGTTACTAGGATATGCACCAATTATGCCAGTGAACAACTTCTCTTGCGAAAATTTTGTAAATCGTGGAGGCCGTATTCCAGCACCAATTCATAGTTTTAAAAATTAGTTTAAAGTATAATGGAGGTTACAATGGAAGGTGTTTATCAACAGTTATCCAGTATGGATTATAAAAATGTATTAAAATATTTCGTAGAAATCTCAGCGGTACCAAGAGGATCGGGACACAATGAGAAAATCAGTGAATATCTTGTGAATTTTGCAAAGGAACATAATTTAAACTATGTTCAAGATGAAACATTAAATGTTATTATCTATAAAGAAGCGACACCAGGTTATGAAAACCATACTCCAGTTGTGATTCAGGGACATATGGACATGGTATGTTTAAAGGCAGAAGATAGTAATCATGACTTTTTAAACGAGGGGTTAGAGCTTATCGTAGAAGAAGGTATTATTCGTGCGAACAAGACGACTCTTGGCGGAGACAATGGTATTGCGATAGCCATGGGTCTTGCACTACTATCCGATGAGAATTTAGAACATCCTGCCCTTGAAGTGTTAATTACAACGGATGAAGAAACTGGAATGGATGGTGCAAAAGCACTTAACCCAGACCATTTAAAGGGCCGTTATATGATTAACGTGGATTCGGAAGAAGAAGGTACTGTATTAGTTGGTTGTGCTGGTGGTCTTAGATTTTATGCTGAACTTCCTCTTAACTTTACTGAGAAGGAAGGCAAGAGGGTAAAATTTGTAGTACGTGGCTTAAAGGGTGGTCACTCAGGGGCAGAAATTCATAACAACCGAACAAATGCAACCATACTGTTAGCAAGAGCTGTGATGGAATTGAAAGAAAAATACGATTTCCTTCTTTGTGATATGAAGGGCGGAGATAAGGACAATGCTATTCCTAGCTTTGCACAAGCAGAAGCAATTGTTTCTGTGGAAGATGCAGATGCATTAGCTGCCGCTGTAAAGGAACTAGAGGAAAAGTACCAGAAGGAGTTACTTGCTTCGGAACCAAATGTAAAGTTCGAATGTCAGATTTTTGGAGAAGAAAAAGCAAAGGTAATACACCCAAGCTCAATGATGAAAGTTTTATTTGCTCTTTTACAAGCACCTAATGGAGTTCAGGTAATGAGTTCTGAGATAGCTTCGCTTGTAGAAAGTTCCTTAAATCTTGGTATCTTTGCAATGGAAGATGATATGGCTATATTCCATTACTCCGTACGAAGCGGTAAGAGTAGTTATAAATATTTTATCAGTGATAAACTTAGCTTTATGTTTGGTTTCTTGGGTGCAGAATACGAAAGTAATGCGGAATATCCTGCTTGGGAGTATAAAAAGGATTCAAAACTAAGAGATTTATTTTTAAGCGTATACAAGGAATTATATCATAAAGATGCCGAAGTAATGTCCATCCATGCAGGCCTTGAATGTGGATTAATTAGTGAAAAGATACCTGATATGGATATTATATCCATAGGACCGGATATGAAGGATATTCATACACCGAAGGAACAATTGGACATTCCATCAACCATTCGAGTTTATCAAACAGTAGAAAAGTTATTACAACAGATGAAATAAAAAAACACCAGTTAATACACATCGGTGAGGCTGCTTTCCCTGCTTATATAAACGGATTTTGATTCTGTTTTTTTAAGTAGGGAGCAGCTTTTTGATTGGGAAATTTGCTTAGGGGATAGTACTTATAGGGAATAGTT
>DPVV01000445.1 GCA_003526525.1 Lachnoclostridium phytofermentans
TATAATTTATATTGGAAAGAGTAAATGCCTTCAAAAAAGAGTCCAATCCTATTTTGTCAAAACTCCAAAGTGGGACAAGGTAAATCGGATGGTACCAATGATTAGGGATATTGAGTATGTTGTTACCGATACTCATCTGGAAGCTCGATTGTTAGAGTGTTCCTTAATAAAGGAATATAAACCCCGATTCAATGCCCAGATGAAAAATGACCGGAACTACTTTTTTATTAAATTAGAGGACTATAATAAATATAATTCCCTATCCGTAATGGAAGAAAGAACTGATCATTGCTACGGCCCCTTCAGAAGGAAATACACCATAAGCGAATTTCTAGTTAAGCTAAAGAATATTTATCCGATTACAAGAAACGGCGACCAGTATGACTTTGAATATCATATATTTCCCATTTCTATGGATAAGGATCTATTTGATCAAAATAAGGCAGTTCTCTCCGAACTTCTTGCATCAGAAGACAATCTTCTCTTACTGGTTAATACCCTGCAGTCTAAATTAGAGGAAGCCGTTGATGCATATCGGTTCGAAATGGCCTCTATTTACAGGGATATGATATCCTGCTTTAAAATGATTAAAAACGGTTTGAACGGTTATAAAAGCTTATCCTCAAGAAGCATACTACTAAAGCTTCCTATGGAAAATGGGTGCTACAAGCTGTTTTATATTCTAAATGGTCGTATTATTCATGGTATACCTACAGAAAATGTTACGAAAGATATCCGGAAGGATTTCATCAAGACCAGTGAATTACTAATACCACCCGTTCAAAGTATTCAAGAGAATGAGAAAGAATGGATTGATTTCCGTGATATTATATATTCGGAAATCTCCGATCTACCTGAGGAATTGATAGAATTGCTATAGCTATAACCTTCCTTTCGGCGGTGTCAATTACCCACCCGTAGCTATTACAAACATGCCGCCAAGACCAGTGGTTCCTTGGCGGCATGTTTTAATTTAAGCGTTTGCGTGTTAAGAATTAAAGTTGGAACATTTATTGTCTCTAAATCTGAAAAAAACACTTCATTGATCCAAGTATTGGCATACTAGATTGCTCACTAACAAAACTACTACATTATCTTTC
Source organism: Lachnoclostridium phytofermentans (assembly GCA_003526525.1). Lineage (GTDB taxonomy): Bacteria > Bacillota > Clostridia > Lachnospirales > Lachnospiraceae > Lachnoclostridium. The sequence continues at coordinate 1,101 of DPVV01000445.1, forward strand.
ACTAATGTTTTTTCTCCGTATTTATCGCTACAATATAGCCTATATTTTTTGTTTCGCTAGCATCTTTATCATTATCTTTGGCATTGGTTTCATCCGTCTCTGCGGTATTCACTTTCAAATAAATGATGCTACTGTTATAGTTTCTTTCATCCAGTTCTGCAATGGCGATTTTTCCCCCTAAAGGGCTCCACCTGATTTTTGCACTTCCGATGTTCACAGCAATTTGCATGGATTTACCGGTTAACACATCATACAAATAGAGTCCGCTACTGTCTACACCATTGATTACAGTTTTGAGTTGGTAAGCGATCATTAACTGGTTGGGAGACCAAGAAGCTCCGGTCACCTCGGTTCCCTCTGCGATGGTCCTCAAGATATTTCCCTCAGCATCGGCAACAAGAAGCTTTTTCTTGGAACCCTCCCATTGAGAAATCAGGATTTGCTTCCCATCGGGTGATGGAATGATTCCATCCGCATTTTCCACTTTCAGATTCTTTTTCTCATTGGTTATCATATCTAGCATATACAACTGCAAGGAGTCGTCGATTGTTATATAATAAATTTTATCCTGCGTTTTTTGCACAGTGAGCAATTGCTCCTGTAAATCAGCAACCTGTGTGATATTCCTATTTGTATCAGCTATATAAGCACCTCCTGCGTAGGAAGCACCGATCACACTATTAGCGTCAGCCCACTCGGCAGTTAAAGCGACTCCAAGAATATTATCCGTAACAAGTGACTGTTCCCTTTCGTCCATGCTCATTAAATAATGGGCGGTATCTCCAATCGAGTATTCACAGTACAACAGGTGCTTTTTATCGGGGGACAATATCGCCCCGCCAAGGAACATATCCTTAGGGGCTTTCACTGTTTCGTATTCTTTGGTATCCAAGTGATACAGATAAATACTTCTGGGGTAGAATTCCGCATTCTCTAGAAGGCTCATTTTCCCCAGCTCTGGGTTTTCCTTTGCAAGGACAACGGTCTGTTCATCAAACCAGTCAGTAATTTCCATTCCCTCATATCGATCGATTTTTTCGACAAAAATAGAAGGTTGGTCGGTTTCAGTATTTTCATTTTCAATAACAGTAATGCTTTTACCAGGCTCTTTGATCACGGTTCTATTTCCTTCCTGCTTCATGCTACAGGCAGTAAAAGTCAATAGGAATGCAATAGCGGCTACAAATTTTATTATTTTCATCATTGCATCATCTCCTTTTTCTTTTATCATATCAGGCTTATATATCGGAAAAATAACTGTAATGTTTCTAATATGTAAAATTATTTATCTTTTTCATAGGAAGGAAAACATAAACGGAAGGTTGAGCCTTCCGGGCCGGTTTCAACCAATGCAACGGTTCCTCCCTGCTTTTTCATAAGTTTTTTGATGATGGATAGTCCCAATCCGACACCGCCATTCTGCCTGGAACGGTTTATATCCACAGTATAAAAGGGTTCAAAGGCCTTGAATTCCGCTTCCGCAGGCATACCGATGCCCGTATCGCTAATTTCAACAAATACGTTAGGGCTCACTACATAACTTTTTATTCGAATACTGCCCTGCGACTTATTGTATTTAATGGCATTGTCTAAAAGATTTACGAGAATGATGACCATGTTTTCTCTGTCGGCTTCGATAAACACCTCTTTTAGTTCAGTTTCCAACTGTATCCCGAATTTATCCATCTTTCCTTTTAATCTGCTACAAACCTGGAGGATCATCTGCCTCACATCGATTTTTTCCATAGTGTATTCAAAATCATATTTTTCCAGGGCGGATAATTGTAATACCTTATCCACCATCTCATACAACCGCTCAGTTTCCTGCTTGATCTTTTCCTTTGCCGTATCCATCAACTCCGGATCATCGGGATACATTTCCAGAAGGTCGAGATATGCTTTTACCGATGTCAACGGTGTTTTAAATTCATGCGTGATATTTCCAATGAACTCTTTCTGCTGCTTTTCTAGGTTAGACAGCTTAGTAACTGCAAGTGTAAGCTTTTGTTGCTCAGCCTGCATATCCTTGATAGTTTTTAGGATCTGCCTACTCATGTCGTAAATCCCTTCCCCCAGCTTTCCCAGCTCGTCTCGCCGGCGAGGGATCTCTATGTTGTATTGGCCGGTCCGGATTCGGTCAACCATTTTTTTTAACTTTAAAATCCCATTAGCAAATGTGTTGAAATAAATATATCCGAGAATGAAACTGACAATAAAAACACCGGCACCAATAGAAATAAATAGTGTCTGAATGTAATTATAGAAATTAAGATACCCCTCCAGCGAATAATTAAGCTGAATTACCCCAACCTGTTCACCGCCTTTGGTCAACGGCGCAAGGTAATAAAGGGAATCCTGCTCTACTTGATAGGCTATTTTATTTTGTAAGGCAAAAGAAAGGGCTTTTTCTACATTACTTGC
>DPVV01000012.1 GCA_003526525.1 Lachnoclostridium phytofermentans
TCGTTCTCGATTTGTTCTTTCATAGGAGTATACCTTGGGTAATCATTTTTTTTGCAACATGTTTAATATATCGGCAATTTTTTTAAAAAGCTGACTACTTTTTCTATGAATTTTGTCCTATTAATGATATGATAGGAAAAATGGATAAATTCTGAGGTGTCTATGAATACTAATGAAACAAAAATGGAACGAAAAAAAATTAATCATGAAATTCATCTGGTAAGTAATTACCGAGCGCTACTAATAGCAAAACATATTGGTACCCTCCTGCTTATATTATACTTTGTGCCTGCTGCCATTACTGGATTTGATGAAAGTCCTGCATTATATATACTTTTACTTCACAATATTTTACCAGCAATGTTTTATTTATTATTTACTAATAATAGTAAATCACATACGAAAAACCCGAGAATACTAAAACCTTCTGCATATGATGAAGTAAAGGAAGAGCCTAAAAAAACGCATACCTTATCTTTTATTTTTGCCAAAGAAATGGAAGCAGATACTCCTATGCTCCCACAACTTAAGAAAAAATATCAATATTCAAGACTAAAGTACCAAAGTAACTCAATTTCTTTTTTATTGACTTGCTTTTTTTTATACTTGTGGCAACAACAGGATTTAATTCAAAACGGCTTTTATCTTTATCAGTATGCACCAGTTGTAATTTTAGCAGTTATCGTATTAACTCGATTTATTTGTATTATTTTTTATGAATGCTATATTCACTATAGCTTACGCTTCGGAGGAGTCTAACAATTGCTCAAATTCCTCTGATGGCATAGGTTTTTGATAATAAAACCCCTGCATCATATCACACTGTTGATCGATAAGTACATCTTGCTGTTCTTTTGTCTCCACTCCTTCCGCAACCACGGTAAGATTTCTTTCCTTTGCAAAGGAGAGGATATGCATAACGATAGTTTTTTCTTGATTCGAAAATTCCGAGTCTTCTAAGTTCATTATAAGTTTTTTGTCAATCTTAAGTACGTGAATCGGTAATTCCTTTAATAATTGTAAAGAAGAAAATCCAGCACCAAATTGATCAATTGCAATTAAAAAGCCTAATTCTCTTAATTTTTGTATTACGCATTTCATTAACTCCTTAGATTCATAAAGGTCGACTTCCGAAAATTCAAACTCCAATAGTTCATGTGGTATCTGATAATAGTCGACAATCTCTACAATCTCTGTCAGAAATTCAGGATGACCAAGGTGCTTACCAGAAAGGTTCACTGATATCGGTACAGCCCTTTTCCCCTTATCCATCCAGTCTTTTAGATACTCGCAAACCTCCTCTAATACGTACATGTCAAGCCTAACAATTGAATCATTTTCTTCTAACATAGGAAGAAATACATTGGGAGGTAATATTCCATTCACCTTATGATTCCAACGTACTAAAGCTTCTGCGCCAGCTATTTTATTCGTATCCAGTTGAAGAATTGGCTGTAGAAATACCAAAAACTCATTATGAATGAAAGCATTTGAGATATCCTCTATCTTAGGCTGTTTGGCCTTCTTTTCTTTCTGATTATAAAATTCAATATTTGGTGTATAGCCATTTGATCCATTATACCTAACCTGCCTAGCATGTTGAATGAGATCTTTTACATCCATATCCCTTTTTATCTCACATACGCCGCACTGGAACGTAATAGAACAAAAATTATTATCCTCTTGTGGTAAGTCTCCCGCATACTTAAACAACTCAACCAAACGCTTTCGAAGATTTAGTTCTCCATTATATTCAAGCAGCATTCCAAATTCATCATTTTGGTATCTCGTAAGAAGCTCACCTTCTGTTAACATGAATTGGATCTTACTTGCTATCTGCTTTAATAGTTTTTCACAGTATTGCTTACCGGATAATTCATAAATAAGTTCAAAATTATCTATACTATAAGTTACATATGCATAACTTTCTTTTCCCTTTATTAATTTTTCTTTTATCTTCCTTTTATGGTGAAGTGGGTTAGGAAGGCCTGTAATTTTGTCCACGTCTCCCATATCCATTCGTTTTCTCCTTATTCTATTCTTATGTAGAATGCTATAGAGAAAAGCCATAATAATTGCGAGGAGTGAAAATAGAACAATCACCATTGCCATCTTTAAAACTGATTGAATTTCTCGATTGATTTCTTGATAGGAAACAATACTTATGATGTGACCATCCGCTAACCAACTTGGTGATGATAATGCAATATAGTACTTTTCCCCATTATTAAGCTTTGTGAGTTTAACCAAACCTTTTTTATCTATTACCTCTTGATATGACTTTATATCTCCGAAAGATTCTAAACTATCAATCACATTATTTCCGTAAGTTGATAATGCATCCTTACCAGACTCTGAGAGAGCACCTATTACCTCTCCGTTAATTGTAACAACATAGCTATGTGCATTTCCGTGAAAGTAAGTTGGATTTTTAGAACCAGGGATTATCGCGAAATTACCTGATGTCCACTTTTCTTCCATAAACTGTTTGCCTGCTTCGCTTTTTTTAATATAATCGGCGCTAAGCCATGTATATTCTAATAACTTTTTTTCAGCCTCCGAATGAAGCATCCCATTTAGTGATAATAAAAATGTAACTATCGATAGAATTCCTATTCCTATTATTACAAAGAAACGAATCTTTCTTTTGTTTCGAGTATCATATACATCGTAATAGCC
>DPVV01000573.1:0-7429 GCA_003526525.1 Lachnoclostridium phytofermentans
AAAATATGAATCAGGGATGCATGTGGTGTATTCACAAAATTTCTTTGCAAGAAAAGGAGCTGCTCGAAGAGGAGCCAGATTGTATGGATATAAAGGAACGATTGAATTTAACTTTGGAACAGATGAAATAAAAGTATTTGATCATATGAGTGATAAGGTAACAACGATTAAGGTAAATACTCCAGCAAACGGACATGGCGGTGGTGATATTGTACTGTGCAGAAACTTTATCCAATTAATCAGGGGAAAGGAAACAGAGTCTGTTGCACCATTAAAAGCTGGAATAGAAAGTGCATTACTATGTCTAAAAGCAAAAGAATCTTCAGAAACAGAGCAGTTTTTGAAAATAGAGTACAATTAAAGAGGAAAAGGGAGAGTGCAATGAATTTTAACTATCATCAAAATTTTGATACGATTCGCATCGGTACAATGAAGGATAGGGCATATTATATACCTTGCGCCCTAACGAAAGAAACAGATAAAAAGCAAGACAATGATAGGGTGATGCTCCTAAATGGAGAATGGAATTTTAGTTATTATAAAAGCGTTACAGAACTCAATCTAGTTACAGAATCTAATATATTCACAGAATCCAATATAGAAGAGGAAGGAAAGGATAAAATAGAAATTCCTTCTAACTGGCAATATTATGGATATGATTCTCATCAATATGTGAATATTGATTATCCCATACCATACAATCCTCCTTATGTGCCAAAGGATAATCCTTGCGGTGTGTATACGAAGGACGTGGAGGTAAGCCTAAAGGAGGGATATAGATTCCACTTGAGTTTGGAAGGCGTTGATTCTTGTCACTATCTTTTTGTCAATAATGAATTTGTGGGATTTAGCCAGGTATCTCATTCCACCAGCGAATATGATGTTACGAAATATTTAAAGGAAGGAAGGAATCGCTTTACCATAGTAGTCCTAAAATGGAGCCTTGGCACCTATCTAGAGGATCAAGATAAATTTAGAATGTCAGGTATTTTTAGAGATGTCTACCTATTAAAAAGACCGGAATCCTTTATTTATAACTATATCATCCAAACAGAGTTTGATGAGAAAAAAGCAGAGGTATCCATTCAATTTGATGATGGGGATTCCCATATCAGCAAGAAAATAACAATTTTAGATAATAAAAATCAAGTAGTAGATGTGCAAGAGACCAATGAAAATAAGGTTTGTTTAACAATAAATGAGCCTACTCTATGGAATGCTGAGCAGCCTTATCTTTATAAAATTATTATGGATACAAAAGAGGAACGTATTATTGATTTTATAGGAATTAGAAAAATTGCCATAGAAGATAGGATTCTAAAATTAAACGGTCAAGCTATTAAGTTAAAAGGCGTCAACAGGCACGACAGCTATCCGGATTCAGGATATGTTGCTACAATTGAAAAGCTTGAAAAAGATTTGCGTTTAATGAAAGAGAATAATATTAATGCAATCCGTACTTCCCATTACCCTAACTGTCCCGAGTTTTATAAGCTATGTGATAGATATGGTTTCTATGTCATTGATGAATGTGATATAGAAACTCACGGAGCATGGTCTAGCCAAGGAGTACGAGATGATGAATATTATAACCTGGTCATGCAGGATTCCAGATTTGAAAAGGCAGTAGTAGATCGTGTAAACCGTTTAATTACAAGGGACATTAATAGACCTAGTGTTATCTTTTGGTCCCTTGGAAATGAAAGTGGCTATGGGGTGAATATCTATGCTGCAATAAAAAGATTAAAAAGCCTGGATTCTACCAGAATCTTACACTACGAGTCTAAAATAATATCTTCTATAGAAAAGGGAGTTATTACCTTTGAAGATTTAGAGATTGAAAGTATTATGTATCCAGAGCTTCACGTGGTGGAAGAGTATTTTAAAAAGGAATATGATAAACCATTGGTATTAGTGGAATATGCTCATGCCATGGGGAATGGACCGGGTGGACTAAAGGAGTATTTCAATCTGTTTTATCAATATGATAGCTTAGCTGGCGGTTTTGTTTGGGAGTGGTGTGATCACGCCATTCTTTCAAAAGATGCAGAGGGAAGGGATATGTACCTATATGGCGGAGATTTTGGTGAAGTGCTACATGACTCCAATTTTTGTGTAGATGGCTTAGTATACCCGGATCGCACCCCTCATACCGGACTTTTAGAGCTAAAGAACTGTGCTAAACCAGCAGAAATCAGTTATGAGAATCAAGAGTACTATATTATCAATCGTTTGGATTTCACGAATTTAAAGGACTACCTATATATTACATGGACGATTCATAAAAATGGAGAACTACAAGCAGAGGGTAGAATTGATGATTTAGATATCAAGCCTCATGAGAAAAAGAAATTAAATGTGAACCTTCCATCCATTACTGGCGAAAGAGTATATGTTAAGTTTGATTTCGTAAAGAAATATTCAGAAGAGCTTGTAAAAGAAGAAAGCATAGTAGGATTTTCTCAATTTGATCTTTCAACAACGCGTACAAAGATAGCCCCTCCTAACCATTCAGGTAATCTCAAGGTTAGGGAAGATAAGGAAGACGTATATATTGAAGGTGAGAAATTCTCCTACTGCTTTAGTAAAAAAAGCGGAAGCTTTACTTCCTTTATATACAATGGAAAGTCTGTGATAGAAAAGCCGGTAGAATATGAAATTTTTAGAGCTCCGGCAGATAATGATATGAATGAAGCCGGAAGAATGCCGCATGTACAAAAAACCTGGAAAGCACTTGGGTTTGATAAGATGTATCCTTATACCTATGACACAACTATAGAAAAGGTAGAAGAAGGTGTGGTGCTCACTTGTCCGTTATCCTTAGTAACGGATCATATCGCTAATATAGCAGAAATTAATGCCTGCTACACCATCTATAACAGTGGCGCTGTAAAAGTTGATTTAAAGGTACAGGTTAGAAAGAATATTGAATATCTACCTAGATTTGGAATGAGATTTTTCCTAAAGAAAGACTTAAGCAAATGTGAGTATTTTGGATATGGTCCAACAGAAAGCTATATTGATAAACATGAAGGCTGCTATATGGATAGGTTTACAGACAATGTTAGCAATATGTTTGAAAACTATATTAGGCCACAGGAAAATTCATCTCATTATAATTCAGAATACTGTGCGCTGATGAGTGATGATACTAAACTTTTGTTTGCTTCCGAGAGAAGTTTTAGTTTCTCTGTGTCTGAATACACAAGGGAAGAGCTTGAAAATAAAACACATAACATTATGTTAGAGAAAAGTGGATACACCGTATTGCATATAGATTATGGTATGACAGGTTTAGGAACAGGAAGCTGTGGTCCTTTCACCTTTGAGCAGTATCGCTTTAAAGAAAAAGAATTTTGCTTTACGTATTATATGATACCTAGTGACAACTGCTTTAAGGAGGACTAGACGAATGAAAGAAAAGGCAATTGGGTATGTGGTTCCACATACCCACTGGGATCGGGAGTGGAGATATCCAATTTGGGAAAACCGTCTCTATTTAAGAGATTTAATGGAAGAATTAATAGATACCCTTGAAAAGAATCCAGATTTTAAAAGCTTTTTAATGGATGGTCAGGTAATTGCAATACTGGATTATCTGGAGATTTGTCCCGAAAAAGAGAAGGTATTAAAAAAATTAATTTCAGAAAATAGAATTCAAATTGGGCCCTGGTATACTCTACCGGATTTATATCCCGTTTCGGGAGAGTCCATTGTTCGGAACTTGTTAAAGGGTAAAATAGTGGCACAGGAGCTAGGTGGGTATTTGAAAATAGGCTATGAATCCTTTGGTTGGGGCCAACCCTCTCAATTACCGCAAATATACAAAGGATTTGATATCGATACGGTGATTGTATCGAAGAATGTAGATAAAAGCAGAGCTCCAAGGTGTGAATTTATCTGGGTTGGAGCGGATGGAACAAAGGTTTTAGCTACAAGGCTTGGAGATGACGCCCGTGCTAATTTCTTTATGAATGCATATCTAAAAATTATGACCGGAAAAGAATATAAATCAGAAGAATATGAATATCAATATGGAAGAGATGGACAGATTTATCACCAAGGAGATAGAGAGCATATACAAGATTATTTTCTTTTAGAGGAAACCGGAAAAATTCATAAGGAATATATTGAAGAAGCTGTTAAAAAAGCATGGCATGGAATGAAGGATACCCTACTGCCAGACCATAGAATTATGATGGACGGAACAGACTCCACTACCAGCCAGCCTAAGCTAATGGAATTATTGCAAGAAATTAATAAACAGATAGAAGAAATTGAATTTAGAAGCTCCTCTCTTGAAGAATACGTGTCTATTTTAAAGGATAAGCTAAACTTTGATGATGTAATTGAAATTCATGGAGAGATGAGAGATGGTCCTACTACTTCTCTTTCTGGAAATGCTCTAATGACAAGAGCTTATATTAAAACACTAAATAAAAATGTACAAAATAAATTATTTGGAATGACCGAACCTGTATCTGCTATAAATATGCTCCTTGGAGAAAAGTATGAGGAGAAATTTCTTAATAAAGCAATGGATTATCTGCTATTGTCCCATCCCCATGATTCGATTAACGGGGTAACACAGGATAAAACGGCTGATGACGTGGTATACCGCTTATCTCAAGCGGGTGAAATTGCAGATACCGTATATAATAGAGGACTACAGCAGATCATTAAGAAGATAGATTTTTCTAAATATGAGAAAGAGGACTTAATTTTAGTTGTATTTAACCAAGGAGCTAAGGCAAGAAGAGAAATTATAGAGGTACATATAGATACTCCGCAAGATAGAAGCATCTGGGATTTCTGCATCGAAGATTCCAAGGGGAATAAAAGGGAACTGCAATTTGCGGAAAGAAACGAAGTGGTTACACCAGTAGTACATCTTCACGCAAGGCCATATCCTTATTATGCTGACAGGCACAGAGTTTTTTTCGATACTGGAGAGGTTCCAGCAGGCGGATATGAAGTCTATCGCTTAATAGAAACGGACACCTTTATAAGAAAAACTAAATTCTGGGCTAAAACAAGGAAAACAGATGGTAGAGAGTTAGCAACTGGCTGTGACTTTATGGAAAATGATATCATTCGTGTGAAAGTGAATTCAGATGGTAGTATCACGATTACAGATAAGAGAATAAACGAAACCTATGGCCCTCTAAACTACTATGAAAGCACTGGGGATGTGGGAGATTACTGGATGTATTATCCACCATATTCAAACAAAACTTATACAAGCAAAGGAATACATACTTCCATCTATTTAAAAGAAAACGGAAACTTATCTGCAACGATAGGAGTTGATATGGTAATGCATTTGCCTAAATATGCTTACCGTCCTGATAATTATATAAGGGGAAAAAGTGAAAGAAGTGAAGAACTGCAGGAATTGCCAATCACGACCTACTATACATTAAAAAAAGATAGCGACCAGGTGGAAGTTAAAGTAATCATAGATAATAAGTGCATGGATCATAGAATGAGTGTGTTAATGGAAACAGGTGTTAAAACAGATACCGCTTGTGCACAAGGGCATTTTACGGTAGATGAAAGACCTGCACTACCACGAAAGGATGAAGATGGTAGATATTACAATGAATTAACAACACAGCCTATGCAAAATTTCCTTTCCCTTTATGACGGCAATAGAGGATTTGCAGTTATAACAGACTGTCTTGGGGAGTATGAGCTTAGAAAAGACCATGCTAGCACGGTAGCCTTTACACTATTTAGGGCAGTAAGAAATATAATCTGTACAGAATTTCGTAGTGAAGGATACTTCCCAAATCAAGATGGAGGACAGTTACTAAGAAAGCTTCAGTATCATTATGCTATTTCACCTCAAAGAGAAGATTTTACGAAGGAAGATTTAGCAAGAAAAGCAGAAGAATTTAATGTTCCGCTCAAACCAATACAAACGAGTGTACCATCAAGTGGTAAAGGAATACTCCCACTATCCTATTCCTTCTACGAAGTATCAGGAAAAGTAAATGTTTCTTGTTTGAAAAAAGGAATAGAAGATAATACCATTATATTAAGGGTGTATAACTCCAATAAAACAAGGGAAGATGTTACTGTTAAATTGAATGGAAAAATTCAAAAAGCAGAACTAACCGATTTAAAAGAAGAGTTTGTACAAGAATTGGATATCGAAGGAAATACTATAAAATTAGTAATCCCAGCAAATAAAATATATACAATAAAATTCACATTAACTCCCATCTGCGTACTTTAACGTGCGTTAAATCAAGATGGTAAATAACTATTTTTTATTTTTTACACTACTACTATAGGAGAATCGGGATGGAGAAACAATTTTTTACAGGTGTTGGTCATATAGAAGATATGATCTTTTTAGATAAAACATCGGATGGAAGTTTTACATCGGGGAAGGAAGGGGTAAAGGCGATCTTTACACCTTATGATAGAAAAGTAGAGTTTATTGCCTTTGATGATAAAACCCTATGTAATGTGAAATCTGCCATGGGGTATCCAGCTATCTATAATGTGCCGGTATCAAACTATGAAGGTCCTGCAAAAGCGATTTTAATGGATCTAGATGGAACAAGCGTACATAGTGAATCCTTTTGGATGTGGATCATTGAGCAGACCATTGCAAAGCTAAAAAAAGAACCCAAATTTCAACTAGAATGCGAAGATGAACCTCACGTATCGGGGCATTCTGTATCAGAGCATTTACAATATTGTATTGACAAATATTGTCCGGATAAAAAAATTACCGATGCAAGGAAACTTTATTTTGAAACCACAGAATATGAGATGAAAGAAATTCTAGAAGGAAGAGGAAAACAGGGAGCGTTTACTCCAGCTCCGGGGCTAAAAGAATTTCTAACGGAAGTCAAAGGAAATGGAATAAAAATCGGACTAGTAACTTCAGGATTGTATAATAAGGCAATACCGGAGATTATTTCAGCATTTCACACTTTAAATATGGGAGATCCTTTCGATTTTTATGACGCTATTATAACCGCAGGACAATCTTTACAGAAAGGTCAAGCAGGTACCATAGGTGAATTAGCTCCAAAACCACATCCATGGCTCTATTCTGAAACTGCAAGAGTTGGTCTTGGAATTGAAGAGAAGGATAAAGCTAGCGTATTAGGCTTTGAAGATTCCTCTGCAGGTGTTATATCGATACGGCTGTCAGGTTTCCAAGCGATTGGATTACATGGTGGAAACATTCATGCAAGTGGATTAGACTCTCTTTGCTTAAAAAAATATGATAATTTATGTGATGCACTTCCATTGATTTTGGGGAGGTAATTTATTACTATAAAACCAGTGATAAAAAGAACAGAAAAAATGGTTCAGCAATCTTTTTGTAGTTGCTGAACCATTTTCTATTATCTTGTATCTAAATTTTTTATGAATTACTGGCTTTTAAAACATTTGATTTTTACTG
>DPVV01000573.1:7522-8723 GCA_003526525.1 Lachnoclostridium phytofermentans
AACATTTGATTTTTACTGATACTCATTTGACGTAATTGCCTTCATACCATATACTCCTGCGAGATTGCCCAAGGAGGCTAAGGTTATCTTAACGCCGTGAAAACTTGGCATTGTACTCTCTTTGATGATTTCATTTAGTTTGCTGATAATATAAGGTTGTGTCATAATTCCTCCGCCAAGAACTATGAGGGAAGGATTGAAAATATAAATCAAATTAATCAATCCATAACTGATTTCTTTTACCCAGTTGTCAATGAGTCTTTTGGCATCTTTACTCTCGCGATCAAAAGCAGAAAATATGGCTTTGCCATTATAAAACTCAGGGTTATGTGCTTTTGCTGTTCTAATAAGAGCTGTGGTGGAAGCATATTGCTCGTAACAACCATAGGAGCCACAGCCACATGGTAAGCCGCCTGGATGAGTCACCATGTGACCCATTTCAGCTGCAACGCCTTGATATCCCTTATAAAGCTTATGATTTAAAAAGATAGATCCACCAATTCCTGTGCCATAAGTTAGGCATAGAAAATCACTTTCTCCTTTTCCGGCACCATAGATAGCTTCTCCTATAGCTGCAGCATTGACATCATTTTCTACGCAAACCGGAACCTTAAATTTATCTTCTAGAATTTTCTTTAATTCCATTCCAGTATAGTCAGGAATATTTTCGTTTGCATAAATAATTGTTCCGGTTGTAGAGTCTACCTGACCTGCAGTACTGATTCCGATAGTATCATAAGGATACTGAGTACCTATTTCCGAAATGACGGAGATAATGTTTTCTAACACCTTATTACCACCAAGCAAAGCATCGGATGGCCGTACATCATCAAAGATTAGATCGTCTCCATCAAAGTAGGCATATTTAATAGCAGTGCCACCAATATCAAGTGCGATAATTTTCATAAGTTCCTCCTTAATATATCTGGCTCATAAGAGCCATTCTTTGTTTATGATAAGAAAAAGTTTGAATGAGGTTAGAGGCAAGTAGCGTAGGCGGATTGCGAATATCCGCTTTGATTAGGTATGTATTTATGCTAATTATAGCATTTAATGTTTAGATAGCAAGAAAAATAAAAATAATTTTCTTTTTTGGAAACGAAAAAGATAAAATATATAAAAAATAATATTTTTAACCCTTGACTTTTTGGCAATTTGCACTTAAAATAAAGACAAATAAAAAATATTTTCACCAAAAATA
>DPVV01000098.1 GCA_003526525.1 Lachnoclostridium phytofermentans
CATTAAAATTAGTAGTCAATGATGGAATGGAAACGCTGATAAAGTATGTTCAAGTGAATATATTACCTAAGATGACGATTCAAACAATAAGAATTGCCATTGGTTTAGCAGAGTTTCTTGCAATTTTCCTTATTATTTTAGTGGCTACAATTTTAATTATTAAGGATATGGAGGAATATAAGGCAGGGCTTCGAAAATCAGAATTTTACCCTGCGGTTCATAAAATTACACAAAAGCTATCGGACACTGGAATTGCTTATATGAAAACACAAATTATTTTAATGTCAATTATAGCTGGAATAAATGCAGTAGGTTTTTTCATACTGAAGAACCCGTATGCTTTATTAATTGGTATAGCAGTTGGTATCTTCGATGGTTTTCCGGTACTAGGCAGCGGACTTATCTTAATTCCTTGGTCTATCGTTATGTTGATACAAAAAAAATTTATTGACGCAGCTGTTATCATGAGCATATTCCTATTATGCCAGATCGTGCGTGAGATATTGGAACCAAAGTTATTAGGAGATAAAATCGGGGTTAAACCCATCTATAGTATGATAGCAATGTATGTGGGGGTACAGCTTTTTGGAGTGATTGGCTTTTTTCTAGGGCCGCTTAGCTTAGTTATTATAAAAACTGTGATTGCGACATACGCAGAGGAATAGGCTGTTATATAAGAATTTATGCTTAATAAGGGGAACGATACGTTTGCTAAAAATCATTCTTGACAAAAACCAGTATGTAGCATAAAATCATGGTAATCTACATTCTGTGCAATGCATAGAAATTTGCGATGAAGAGGAATAGTATATCGGGAAGTCATTTTAGAGAGAGAGTGGTTGGTGGAAACTCTTATGAAACCGAATAGAACCTACCTCGGAGCACTGTACGCTATAAATATAGCATATGAGATGATATTATCATATCGTATAAAATACAGCGTAAATCGGCGTTAACGATAGGAGTGAATTGCGCAAGCAATTAATTTGGGTGGTACCACCGAAGTTTTCGGTCCCTTGTTTTAAGGGGCCTTTTTTTTATTTAAAGGTGCTTTTCCCAAAAGATTAAGACCTGTGGAAAGTGGCGAGTCCACTTGATTTATAAGAAATTAAAAAAGGAGAATGATTATGGCAAACGATAAGAAATTAGTAGAATCCATTACCTCTATGGATGAAGATTTTGCTCAATGGTATACGGATGTAGTAAAAAAAGCTGAACTTGTAGATTATTCTGGAGTAAGAGGATGTACTATTTTCCGTCCAGCAGGATATGCTATTTGGGAGAATATCCAAAAGGAATTAGATGCTAGATTTAAGGCAACTGGAGTAGAGAATGTTTACATGCCTATGTTTATTCCAGAGAGTTTATTAAACAAAGAAAAAGATCATGTAGAGGGTTTTGCACCGGAAGTTGCTTGGGTTACTCACGGTGGTGGAGAGCAGTTGCAAGAACGTTTATGTGTAAGACCAACCTCCGAAACTTTATTTTGTGACTTTTATTCTCATATTATCGAATCTTATCGTGATCTTCCTAAACTATACAATCAATGGTGTTCTGTTGTACGTTGGGAGAAAACAACCAGACCATTCTTACGTACTTTAGAGTTCTTATGGCAAGAAGGTCATACAGCACATGCTACAGCAGAGGAAGCAGAAGAAAGAACCATTCAAATGCTCAATCTTTATGCTGATTTCTGTGAAGAAGTGTTAGCGATTCCTATGGTTCGTGGTAAAAAGACTGACAAAGAAAAATTCGCAGGAGCTGAAGCAACTTATACCATTGAAGCATTGATGCATGATGGTAAAGCACTTCAATCAGGAACCAGCCATAACTTTGGAGATGGATTTGCAAAAGCCTTTAACATTCAATATACTGATAAAGAAAACAAACTACAATATGTACACCAGACATCATGGGGAATGACGACTCGTCTCATTGGCGCATTAATCATGGTACATGGTGATAATAGTGGCCTTGTATTACCACCAAGAATTGCTCCAACACAAGTTGTTATTGTTCCAATTATGCAAAAGAAGGAAGGCGTATTAGAAAAGGCGGCTGAACTTCGTGAAAAACTTGGAGCTTTCCGTGTAAAGGTCGATGATGCTGATAAGAGTCCAGGATGGAAATTCTCTGAGCATGAGATGCGTGGTATTCCAGTGCGTGTTGAAATCGGTCCAAAAGACATTGAAGCAAATCAAGCAGTTCTTGTACGTCGTGATACAAGAGAGAAGACTGTAGTTTCTCTTGATGAAATCGATATAAAGATTGGTGAAATTCTTGATGCTATGCAGAAAGAAATGTTAGAGCGTGCTAGAACTCATCGTGATGCACATACTTATGAAGCACATTCTACAGAGGAATTTGCAGATGTTGTAGCTAACAAGCCAGGATTTGTAAAAGCTATGTGGTGTGGAGAACGTGCCTGCGAAGACGAAATTAAGGAAAAGACAGGTGCTACTTCACGTTGTATGCCATTTGCACAGGAACACATTGCTGATACATGTGTATGCTGTGGCAAAAAAGCTAAAACATTAGTATATTGGGGCAAAGCTTATTAAAAGATGCACTTGATGACTGCGAAGGAGGATATCGCTATGGCTGAACGTAATTTAACGTTGTTGACCGATTTTTATGAGCTAACTATGATGCAAGGTTATTTTAAAAATAAAACTAACGACACGGTTGTTTTTGATGCATTTTATCGAACAAACCCATCTGGAAGTGGTTATGCGGTTTGCTGTGGATTGGAACAAGTAATTGATTATATCAAGAACTTAAGATTCGAACAAGATGATATTGATTATTTCCGTAGCCTTAGCATATTTGATGAAGATTTCTTAGAGTATTTGAAAAACTTTAAATTCTCTGGTGATATTTATTCTGTACCAGAAGGATCTGTAGTATTTCCGATGGAACCGCTGGTAAAAGTTATTGCTCCAATTATGGAGGCACAGCTGGTGGAAACGGCAATCTTAAATATTATCAATCACCAGAGTTTAATTGCTACTAAGGCCTCCCGTGTTTGCTATGCAGCACGTGGCGAAGGTGTCATGGAATTCGGTCTGCGTAGAGCTCAAGGACCAGATGCGGGTACTCTTGGTGCCAGGGCTGCGGTCATTGGAGGATGTATCGGTACTAGTAATGTTCAAAGTGCAAAAATGTTTGGAACACCTGCTCTAGGAACACATGCTCATAGCTGGATTATGAGCTTTGAAGATGAGTTAACAGCATTCCGTAAGTATGCTGAGCTTTATCCAAACAATGTTACATTATTAGTTGATACGTACGATACGCTTCGTTCCGGTGTACCGAATGCAATAAGGGTTTTCAAGGAAATGAAAGAAGCAGGAACGCTTACCAGCCGTTATGGAATCCGTCTTGATAGCGGTGATTTATCCTATTTATCTAAAAAGGCTCGTAAGATGTTAAATGAAGCTGGTTTTAGTGAAGCTTTCATCTGTGCTTCCAGTGATTTGGATGAATATTTGATCGATTCCCTAAAGACACAAGGTGCACAGATTAATTCCTGGGGTGTAGGAACAAATCTAATTACCTCCAAAGATTGTCCTGCATTTGGTGGGGTTTATAAATTAGCTGCAATTAAGCATGACGATGTATTTATACCTAAAATTAAGTTATCTGAAAACCAATGGAAGATCACCAATCCAGGTAATAAAACAATTTATCGTATCTATGATAAGGAAAGTGGTAAGATTAAAGCAGACTTAATTGCTTTAGTTGGGGAGAAGTATTCCGAAGATAATCCGTTATTGCTTTTTGATCCTATGGCAACTTGGAAGAAGACCTATTTAAAACCAGGAACCTATAAAATGAGAGAAATGCTTGCTCCTATCTTTTTAAATGGTGAGTGCGTATACGAAGCTCCCGCTGTAATGGATATTAGAACTTACTGCCAGGAAGAGCTTAATACTCTATGGGATGAAACAAG
>DPVV01000346.1 GCA_003526525.1 Lachnoclostridium phytofermentans
ATAAGTGTTGGGTAGTTACTAAACCAAATAGTTTCGAAATCTAGTTTTTTAACGATAATCCAATGATATCTTCATTATCTTCGTTATTTTTTGTATATTCAATCTTTAAATATACAGAACTAAAGTTATAATCAATTTCTGTATTAATAAAAGTTGGTAATATTTAAATCAATAGTTGAAGGTTTAATTGAAAGTGAAAACTAAATATTTACAGATAAACATAAAAAATAGGGTGAAAATTTAGTTAAATTCGATTCCACTTCTTAAAAATCAAATAACAAAAAACAGCCATTGTACCACCTGATATAGGCATTTCCCACGGCAATTTACCATCATCATTCCAGTCTTGCGGCAAGCCGTACTTAGCTATTATATCGAGGATTTCATATTAAGCAGAGCATAATGTTATGCTCTGCTTAATTATTATAACATTTTTGTTGTAACCACATCATATATACTGATAAGGCTTAGAACATTATTTCACTAAACTTGCAGTATCAATGATTTCACGAACAATACGGAATCAAAAACTCCTGAATACCACTGGAATATGGTGCAATATCATACTGCTGAAAAAAAGCGATAATTCCAGTCGGTGTCATATAGAAATTATCTTCGTTAAATGTATTATTTACATCCTGCTTGTAAGTATCAAAAAATGTTCCCTGTAGATTAGGGTCTTTTAGTCGTTCTGAGATATCATTAATAATAAAGGTAATGATATCCTTTTTGAAATTTGGATTGTGCGGAAAGAAATCACTTAATTGCATTCTACATCCTTTGTACAGATCCCATGTGTCTGAAGAACGTTTTGTATTGCCATGAGCACCACCAGTGTAAATATACTTATCAAAATACAAGCTAATGTAGCAATCCGTTAGATATGTAATGCTGTAGTTCATTACTGCTTCATATGGAATAATAGGATAATTATTTTCTTTTGAATATTTATATAGCTCTACTGCTTCTGGAAATAAGGTATCTCTGCAATATTTCTCGAATATTAAAGCATTTTCTTTATAGTAATTATTCAATTTCTCAATAAAATTTGTACATTTGTTCGTAATAAACTGAGGGTAATTGATTTTATAGGATAGAACCTGTTCATTATTATAAAAAAGAGTGTCTGACAGTAGAATATTCGTTACTTCCATAATTCATCACCTCGATATAAACATATGCCGAGGAATCTAATTTTTTTCATTTTTTCAGAAGAATTCTATTATATATTCATCAAATTCTATCCCTTCTTTTGCAAACCCCAAGAAATGAATCTCACTAATGGTAGCATTCACTGCTTTCTAATAAAATCATAACATGTAAATCCAATTACTTCTTTATTCTTTACTGCAATAAAACAAGTAATTGGATTATTCGCTAATGCTGCTCTACATTAACCGACCCTCATTAAGTTACTCCGCTAAATGAATTGTAATAAACTCACAATACATTTGTATATTTTTTAGTATATCAACTGACTTTCTAACGATTCAATTAGTGATGAGAAAGCAGATTCTGAGTTACAATATCTTTGTATTTGTTATAAGCTAAATACGGTCCTTCTGGATATCCGCCAAGTTCATATGGTAAAATTGTTTCTTCTAACTCTTCAATTTTTAAAATATCACCGGTTATATAGTCTTCCAATCGATATTTTACGGTATCAATTCTGCTCATTAAACCACCAAGTCTAACATCGATAACTTCAAAGCCATGCCCCTTACTTTCATGAAACCACACCTTTGTATATTCCTTTTTAAAGTTTTCTACATCTTCTTTTAGAACTGGCAATATCTGTTCACAAATAGTCTTTAAGGTATCTTTATCCTTTAATTGGTACGCCTTTCTTATTTTAATTCCAAGCTTCACCTTTTTCTCTAGTACCGTCGCAAGTTTTGCATACATAACAAAAAGCTGTTCAAACTTACCTGCAGTTTTTGAGATCGTATTTAGTTCTTCTTTTACTTTCGCATAATGTTCCTCAAGTCCTTCTCTATCAAAATAGGTATCAAAAGCACCTAGTAGCAAGTCTTGAAATAATATATGTTTGGATGGATTTCTAGTCTTGATATTTTGTTCTTCACATCCTGGAATAATATCAATTTCTTCAATTTTCATAAAGTCAAATAAAGAAACACCTGTTAAGAATTTACACTTACTACTAATCGCATCCATAGAAGTATCCTGTCCATAACAGTGTTCACCAAAAAGAATTAACCCTGGAATAATGGTTTCGATTGGTGTTTCCGCTCCATCATCACCCCAACAAGTGGACATAATTTCTTTTACTTTATGATGCTTGCATCGGTCGAGTGCTGCATTTGTGGTTACAAATGTTTTTGTATACCCTGGAACATAACCCATCCAACGCCAGATTCCTCCTGCAAAGATAATATCATTTGGAAAACGGTCTCTCATCGTAAGTAAGGTCTCATAATCTTCTTTATTATTATGATAATAATCCCAATATACCAATCCAATATTGCTAGGGACCTTTTTTATATGCTCCTCTGTAAGAGGAATTGTTGTATCATAATACTCGTGATCTTTATTTAAGGAGCGGTAAAACATATCGTCCCAAATCAACGGCTTGATTCCATGTTTTATCGCAATCTCATTGACCTTAGCTAAATGCTCTGTCATTAAATCATATTGAACGCGGTGACCATTTTCTCTTAGATATTTACCACTACCAAGATCCATAGCCTCATCCATACCTATATGGAAGGTTCTAGAGCGGAAGGTCTGCTTCAAGGAAACAAACATCGCCTCAATAAATTGATAAGTCTTTTCTTCTCCCACAAGTAGGATATCCGCAGTATCTTTCATCGACAAAGCATAATTCCATTTTAACGTTGTCTTCAAATGTGCCAATGTCTGAATACATGGGATTGCCTCGATTCCTAAAGCATATGCAAAATCATCGATTTCCTTCATCTCTGCGACGGAATATCTACCTCTTAAATAACCGAAATAAGGATAGTCTGGAAGCTCATATGTATCTTCCATATATAAATAGCATTTGTTATGCCCAGAGATCGGAAGA
>DPVV01000171.1 GCA_003526525.1 Lachnoclostridium phytofermentans
AACAGCTCATATAGAAATGAAATCAGGAAGTGGATTCTTCGATTACAAAAAATCGAGAGAGAATCCACTTCCTTTTTGCATTACCTGTTTGTCTATCATACGGCAAAAAAATTGAAAATCAAGCTGCATTCTGATTACAAAAACCTGCATTTCATTTACAAAGCCTGCATTTCGATTACAAATATTTAGTTGTCAGTTACAAACATTGCATCTCGGATTACAAAATGGCATTTTGCTTTACTATTGAGCCTCTTTAAAAGTTTACTCTTTAAAAGTTTAGACATATGAAATATTACATAAAGGAATGTATAAATGATAAAATGTAAGATATAATTGACATTATGGAGAAATAAGTATATTATAAAGGAAACAAAAAAATATTACAACGTAATTGGAGGAAAGCATATGAATGGAATTTTTAGTATGGTTTTACTTGGAGTTTTATTTGGTCTTCTGCTAGCGTTTATTCTATTGTCAACGCAAAAGTACGATGAGAGGCAGGCATTAATTAGAGGAAGGGCATATATGATTAGCTTCTATATTATGATTGCTTACTATATAATCTATGCTTTTAGTTCAATTGTGGAAGATAAAGTTGATAAAACGACGGTAATGTTCACGGGAATTATAATTGCGGTTGCATTCCATTTCTCATATTGTATTTGGAAGGATGCCTATTTTCCACTGAATGAAGATAAGAAGAAGATGATGATTACTTTTATAGGAATTGCTATTTTTAATTTAGTGCCTGGACTTGGTAATTTATTTCACGGTAAAATTTTTGTGGATGGTGTGATTACTTATCATTGCTTAAATTTACTTTGTGCAATTTTATTCATGTATTTAGTTATTGTACTGTTAGTAAAGAAGCTTACTATGAATAGGAAAAGTGAATAGGAGAATGTCGTGAAGAATTTAAAATTAAAGTCGGCTCGAGTCGCTATGGACCTTTCACAACAGCAGCTTGCGGATTTGGTAGAGGTATCTAGACAGACAATCTCTTTAATTGAAAAAGGGGATTATAATCCAACCATTAATTTGTGTATTGCAATATGTAAGGCATTGCATAAGACATTAGATGAATTGTTTTGGTATTAGCCTTGACTTTGACGCGACGTAAAGAGATAGAATCCTTTTTGTAAGGAGGGAGATACATGGAAACAATGACAATCAGCCAGTTGTCCAAGGCCTATGGGGTTACCACACGGACACTTCGTTATTACGAAGAAATCGGATTAATTGAGAGCGTGAAGAAGGAAGATTATGCTTATCGAACTTATGACGATGCTACTGTAAGACGTCTACAGCAGATTATCTTGTTAAGAAAGCTTCGAATTAAGCTTCAGGATATCGCAAGAATCCTGCAAAATAACCAGGCCATCATTGCAATTGAGGTATTCGAAGAATGCCTTAAGGATGTGAATGAGGAAATAAAAGCTCTAGATACAATTCGTTATCTGTATGAAACATTGCTTTTGCAACTGCGTGAAAGTATAACGGAACTTGGAATGCTAGGAGTGGTTAAAAATGATGTGTTATTGGAAACTATCCAGTCACTGCCTCTGATGAAAACAAAGCTTAAGGAGAAAGTTAGAATGGAACATTTAAACAAAGTGAATGAAACTATTCAGAGGTTAAGGGATGAAGAAGTAAGGATAATTTATTTGCCGTCAGTAACTGTGGCTAGTGCACATTACATAGGAGAAAACCCTGAGGATCAAGCTCAGTCAATCCTGAATCAGTTTATAAAAGAACAGAAATTAAATGAAACCAATAAAGGTCTAAGAGTATTTGGCTTTAACAATCCGAGTCCTAAACGTCTAGGTGAAGTTTATGGTTATGAACTCTGCGTAACAATTCCAGAAGAATATGATGTTCCAAAGCCACTGGAGAAGAAGATGCTCGAGGGTGGCATGTATGCAGTGTATTGCATTAAGATGGGTGATTTCGAAAAATGGCCCCTCTTATGGAAATGGGTCGAAGCTAGCCAGGAATACGATTATGATAGAAGAGAGCCGCTAGGAATGGATGGTGCACTAGAGGAACATTTAAATGCTCCTCTGTATTACGCACGATCTGGGGAAGAGCAGAAATTTATCCAGCTTGATCTGATGGTTCCAATTAGGAAGGCGAAGAAGTAATAAGTATAGTAAAAAATTGAGCTTAAGATAAATAGTAGCCCCTACTGGATAATTAGATAAGAAACCTTATCCAGTAGGGGTTGTCACAAAATAGAGTTTTTCTATCGTGCAACATCCTATATCTTTTGGTTCAGGAAATAAATCCACAATATATCACGTATGAATTCATTACTCGCAATCGAGAAGAACACGATGCATATTTAAAACAAATAAGTGCTATCCAGGATTGAAGTTAATTATTCTAAGAAAATATTATGAGATTAAAAAAGAATCGATAAAGGAACTCATATAAAACAGATTTATTTTTAGATTGACGCGTATGGTAATATATGCTATGTTATATAGAACTTAAAAACAAAAGGCTAGGAAGAGAAATAGTATATATCGTTGAAGTTTCAGAGAGAGGATGAAAGGTGCGAATCCTTACAGAAATGATATAGAAGCAGTCTTGGAGCTGTGAACCGAACAGAGTAATCTAAGTAGATTTCAACGGATTTCCACCGTTATAGGGAAAAAGTATCGGAGTAATCCCGTACTGTTGAGAGCAGAGTAAAATCTGAAATTAGGTGGTAACACGGACATAATAGTTCGCCCTAAGCTAATCTTTATTAGCTTAGGGCTTTTTTTGTTTTTAAGGACATTAAAAATTGAAAGGAGTATTGCTATGACTGCAAATGAATTAAGAAAAATGTATGTTAACTATTTTAAAGAAAGGGGACATCAAGAGATTGCGTCTGCATCCCTTCTTCCAGAAAATGATCCTACTGTGTTATTTACTACTGCAGGAATGCATCCTCTCGTTCCATATCTATTAGGAGAAAAACACCCAAAAGGGACACGTCTTGTCAGTGTTCAAAAATGTGTACGAACAGGGGATATTGATGAGGTTGGAGATGATACGCATTTGACATTTTTTGAAATGCTAGGTAATTGGTCTTTGGGAGAGTATTTTAAAGAGGAATCTATTGGTATGAGTTATGAATTTTTAACAACATGTCTTAACATACCAAAGGAAAAGCTTGCAGTTACTGTCTTTGAGGGGGATGAACTGGTACCGCGTGATGAAGAAGTTGCACTGACGTGGAAAAGTAAAGGCTTGCAGGATAAGCAAATTTTTTATTATGGACGTGAGGAGAACTGGTGGGGACCAGCTGGACAGTCAGGACCATGTGGAACAGATACAGAAATATTTTATGATATGGGTAAACCGTCATGTGGTGTAGACTGTGGACCTGCATGCCATTGCGGTAAATATGTAGAGATATGGAATAATGTTTTTATGCAATATCATAAAAAGCTGGATGGAAGTTACGAAGAATTGAAACAGAAAAATGTTGATACGGGAATGGGATTTGAGCGAGTGTTAACAATTTTAAATGGATACACAAATGTATATGAAACAGAACTTTTTTTACCGGTTAGAAATAGGCTAGATGAAATCATAGAAGCAAATGAAACAAAGCTAACGGAAAAAAGTAAACGAATTATATGTGAACATATAAGAGCAGTTACATTTCTATTAGGTGATCCGAAAAAGATAGT
>DPVV01000125.1 GCA_003526525.1 Lachnoclostridium phytofermentans
TTTTATTACTTTATTTTTCTTTTATATGCTTAGTTTCTTTTGTAATTTTCTTATTTTACTCTATGCTAAGTAAGATACATTATATTATTTATTTTCCCTAGTTTCTTTTGTATATAGTGTATACTTACATGTTGTTAACAGCTATTATATCGTACTAATATAAAGTTTACATTAGGACATATAAAGGAAATAACGGTAATTTTTAGTTTCTGCCAGATAATTCGACAAGGTCTGATAGAATCTTATTATTTTTTAATTAAAAATGGTTACAAGAGTTCTGTTGTCACTTAGTCCAACAAAATTCTTGTAACCACTTATAAGATAACTTATGAGAAATTGCGTAGCTATTTCTCATAAAAGGTGCGTTTTTTCGCACCGTAAATTCGATTATCAGAACATGCTTTTTGTTTTGTTCCGATAATATATTACATTTAATCGACCTTATTTTGTTTCAAAATATCACAAAAATCAAACGTTGCAAAATAATCCTCTGGAGTTTCCGCTCTTCGAATCAATTGTACCGAATCGTTCTCCTTTAATAAGAGTTCTGCAGATTTTAGTTTACCATTATAATTATAACCCATAGCAAAACCATGAGCACCAGTATCATGAATCACAAGATAATCACCCATGTCAACCTTAGGTAACATACGATCAATAGCAAATTTATCATTATTTTCACACAAGGAACCTGCTACATCATACATGGTATCAAGTGGAGCATCCTCTTTACCAAGTACCGTTATATGATGATAAGCTCCGTACATCGCTGGTCTCATTAAGTTTACCGCACAGGCATCAACGCCTAGGTACTCTTTATAAATATGTTTTTCATGGATTGCTTTCGTTACAAGGTGGCCATATGGAGCTAGCATAAATCGTCCGAGTTCTGTAAAAATAGCAACATCACCAAGACCATTTGGTACCAAGATTTCTTCATAAGCCTTACGAACACCCTCGCCAATTACCATAATATCATTTCCCTCTTCGTCTGGTAAATAAGGTATTCCTATTCCACCCGATAGGTTTATAAACGTGATATTCGCATTGGTTTCATTTTTTAGCTCCACTGCAAGTTCAAATAATGTCCTTGCTAAGGCAGGATAATAATCATTGGTAACGGTATTACTTACTAAGAAGGAGTGGATACCAAAGTTTTTCGCACCTAACTCCATTAATTTTTTATATCCATCGATGAGCTGTTGCTTTGTAAAACCATACTTAGCATCTCCTGGATTATCCATAATACCATTGCTTACTTCATAAACACCACCTGGGTTATATCGACAACAGATGGTTTCAGGTATTCCACACTCTTCGTTTAAGAAATCAATATGGGTATAGTCATCTAGGTTGATAATAGCACCTAGCTCTTTGGCCTTTGTAAATTCACCTTCTGGTGTATTATTGGAGGAAAACATAATTTCACTTCCAGTAATTCCAACAGCTTCCGTTAGCGTAAGCTCTGTCATAGAAGAACAGTCACTACCACAGCCTTCTTCCTTTAAAATCTGTAGTATAAACGGATTTGGTGTTGCCTTAACTGCAAAATACTCTTTAAACCCTTTGTTCCAAGAAAATGCTTCCTTTAATCTTCTAGCATTCTCTCTAATCCCTTTTTCATCATAAATATAAAACGGTGTACTATGTGTATTAACAATTTCTTTCACTTTATCAAGCGTAACAAACGGTTCTTTCATCTATAACCTCTTTTCTGTGCATATTTAGCACCTCTTAAGCTGTTGAAAGATTTCCTAGAAGCAAACTTGTTTTCTAAATCATCTACTTGTATTACCGTCTAGAAACTACACTATTCTACAGCATATCATTGATTCTTACATTCTTCTCTCCATTTTATGGTAATCTATTTTATAATGTCACAATATTTCACAAAATACTCAGTATCATTATAAGTATCTTCTTAACCTATGTAAAATAGATTATATTGATATCTACCATTCATTTTACGAATCATTCTACAACACTTCTGGAATTTTTTCTTATCATGCAGATTAAGCACTCTTCTCCATATTGAACGAACAGAAAGAAGGTACTGTATAACAACAGCCCCTTCTTTCTAAATAGGAAAAGCATTCTATATACTAATATCTAACATAGCACAGCTATTATTTTATTCCCTTTGCGGTTAGAAGTCTAACCGTACGTTTCGCTGCATTTCCATTCTCAAATGAATGATATTTATCACAGAACGATTTGTATTTATCGGTGTAGTCTTCTGGATAATAATTCTTTATCATAGAAACAAGTTCTCCCATGGAAGTAAACAACGGCCCAGGAGCTTCCTCCACAAAATCAAAATAAAAGCCTCGAAGTTTCTCCTCATATTCCTTTAAATCATATACATAAAAAAGCATTGGACGGTATAACAAACTATAATCAAACATAACGGAAGAATAATCTGTAATCAACATATCCGATACAAGATATAATTCTGAAATATCAATCTCTTGTTCCACTACCTTGTAAAATCCTCGGTATTGCCCCAACGAAAGCTTCTCTCTTACCATATAGTGATACTTTAGCAATATTACATACTCATCTTTTAATTGCTCGTATAAATAATCGTAATCAAGTGGAGCATTAAATTTATAGTTTGCTTTATCGTGGTATTCATTATCTCTCCATGTTGGCGCATAAAGAATTATCTTTTTATCTCTAGGTATGTTTAGTTTCTTTTTTATCTGGTCAATGTCATAAGAATTGTTTTTTTGAAATAAGATATCATTTCTTGGATACCCATATTCTAATACTTCCCCTTGAAAGTCAAATGCTCTTTTGAAGGTTTCCGTGGAAAATGGATTCTGAGAAATAAGATAGTCCCATGTTGCAGAATTTTTCTTAAATTCTTCTTTATATTGATCTAAGGTTTCCTCACCAGCCATAGCTAATGACGTCATGTCTAAGGCTAACTTTTTTAATGGTGTACCATGCCATGTCTGTAGGTAGGTAACACCCTTACGTTTTTTTATGTAGTTCGGAAATCTTGTATCGCTCACCCAGATACCAGCTATAGCTAAGAAATAATAATATCGAAAACGAGAAAGCTTTACTTTCCATGCTATTCCAGGAATTGGTGTATTCGTATCTTCAAGGAAAAAAATGCAACGATACTCCTGATCGAGTCCTTCTCGTACCATTTCTTCATAAATACTTTTTGGATTTCCACCATAACTTCTTCCTAAGTTGCTCATAAAGCATATGGTTCTCTTTTGGAGTGGTAAAAATCTTAGGATTCTGTATATAGCCAATATCCCCTTTTTCATGATTTTTCGTAGCATTAACACTCCTATTCCTGCGCTTATTTAAGTGCACATTAAGTCTACTACTAATATAATTATCTTTTTTGTTCTAACCTTTTGATATTCTAACCTTGAATCATGTTAACTAAGCTACCATACCAGCAAAAGCTTCTTTGTAACTTACTTCTTCCTTAAACAAATTTTGCTACTTGTGCAAATCATTCTTAATCTTTGATGTTGAAATTCCTTCTGTTCTTGGTAGATATACGACTTCACAATAATCTTTTAAAAAGTCAAATTGTCCCTTCCAGTCATCTCCCATAACAAATACATCGACATTATTATCTACAACATCCTTGATTTTTTGTTCCCAATTATATTCTGGTATTACTTCATCTACATATTGAATTGCTTCCAGAATTGTTTTTCTATCTTCATAGCAATGATAAGCGGTTTTATGCTTTAATGCGTTAAACTCATCCGAAGATAATACTACAATGAGGTAATCTCCATATTCTTTCGCTCTTCTTAGCAGATTAATATGCCCAACATGCAATAAATCGTAAGTACCGTAGGTAATTACTTTCTTCATTTTATTTGCCCTTCCTTTCTAATCCTTAATCCTGTCGTTTATTATCAACTCTCGTTATTTCCTTGTTTGTTGCTTTTGATATAGTTTCTGACAACATATCATCTTGCTTTTGATTAGTCTCCGTCATCATATCATCTTACTTTTGATTAGTTTCGCATAATATATCATCTTGTTCTTCTCCTGTCTCTACAATGCTTGCGAGATAAATTGGGCGATTTTTTACTTCAATATAAGTTTTACCCATATACTGTCCCAAAATACCCATACAGAATAATTGGATTCCGCTTACCATCAAGATGATACAAGCTAAGGATGGCCAACCACTTGTTGGATCACCCCAGATTATTGTTTTTATAACAATATAAATAATAGCCAAAACGGAGAAACCACAAAAAGCAAGTCCTAATATCGAAGACATCGCAAGAGGTGCTGTTGAAAACCCTATGATTCCTTCCAGAGAGTATTTAAATAATTTCCAGAAAGACCACTTGGTTTGCCCTGCTGCCCTCTCGACATTCTCATAAGCGATCCATTTGGTATGAAAACCTATCCATCCAAAGATTCCTTTCGTAAAGCGATTCCTCTCACTCATGGATAAAACAGCCTTTACCATCTGTCTCGTCATAAGACGATAATCTACACAGCCTTCTACAATCTCAATTTTACTTAACTTACATAAAACGTTATAGAATTTTTTAGAGAAAAAAGAGCGGAGCTTTGGTTCTCCATCTCTTGTGACACGTTTTGCTGCTACACTATCGTATCCTTCCAATACAATTCCATGATACATCTCAATTAACATCTTAGGTGGATGCTGTAAATCAGCATCCAAAATAGCTACGAAATCACCGGTGGAATGTTCAAGGCCAGCGTACATTGCCGCTTCCTTCCCAAAATTACGCGAGAAGGAGACAAGCTTAACCCGCTTGTCTCTTTCTCTCAATTTTCGGATTTCCTGTAACGTACCATCGGTGGAACCATCATTAACAAACAATACCTCGAATTCCACTTCATTTTTCAAACATTCTGCGACTCTCATGATTTCCTCATAAAACATCGGAAGAACTTCCTCTTCATTAAAACAAGGTACAATTGCCGTTAACCGTTTCATAGCTACCTCCAAGAATCCATTACTAATTATTCTTTAGCGCGCGATTTAAGAAGTTAATAGAAGATTCTCTTAATTCACGTATTCTCTGTCTTAACGCGTCTACATCATCAATTTTAAATTGATTCATGTCATGAAAATCTCCGATATGATACAACAGATGCGACTCTAACCCTACTGATTTAAGCAAATCGCTCGTTCTTGCTCCAGTACTCGTGTGGAGCATAGAGATAAATGGTTTTTCATAAATCAAAGAGAATACCGTTGCATGAAAGGAATTTGTTAGCACATACTCTGCCTTCTCAATCTCACCTAAAAATTCAGCAGCCGTATCCTCGTAATAAGAACCAAGTTCATTTCGAAATACCCCAGGTAATTTTCTTTGAATGATTGGAAGACCGATTGCAACAGATAGACGATTTGCAAACTGAACAAGTTCCTTATTTGACTCCATCATATAAACCAAAATATAACGGCCCTTAAACTTACCTGGCTTTTTTAATTCCTCATAATCTTTTCTCTCAAGTAATAAGGTTGGATCAAGTACAACCTCTACTGGTTTTTCAGTCAGAGCTTCAATGGCTGGCTTTGCACTAGCTTCCCTAACCGAAATCGAAGTATAGCTTTCAAGACTCTGACAAAATTGTTCTCTATATTGAGGCAGAATATACTCTCTTCCTACACTGGCTGCATAAGAAATTTTCTTAGCCCCAGGTTTTGCAAAGTCAAGAGTATAGGCAGGGTCAAACCCTCCTGTATGATCACTGTTCCACACCTGATCACTTCCAGTGATATATGCATCCAAAGATAAATTGGAATTTAATAGCTCTTCATATGTCTTATAATCACCAATCAGATGAAATTTTTCACGAATAAACTTTGAATAACGTTTGTTTTTATATATCTGTGTCTGAATACGGGTACGATATTCTTTCTTAAGCAAATATTTTAACTTCTTCTTTGTAGTATCTAGCTTAGGTGCAACATAAAGCTTATCAATAATTTCAGGATGATAATGAATTACACCCGGCTCTGTCCCAAGATTTTTCAATACTTTTTGAAGAGCCCAAGTTTGAAGGCTCGCACCATAATTATGTGCATTATGAAATGTTACAACTCCTACCTTCATTATCTATCAACCTCCTTTAATAACTCTGGTAATTCAAGCTTTGGCTCATCGTCAATAAGGTGTTTTACCTGATTTTGTTCAAATACTGCCTGATTTAACTTAAGAATCTGTTTGGTACCAGTAACATAATCATAACCGTCCAAACGATTCAGGAAGTAATCCATAAACTTACAATATTCTTTGTTCTGTGTATATTTCTTATATTCAAATGATTTCATATTGAATATCTTTACTCCATCAAAGGATTTGCACATATGGAACAAAATTTTATCCAAGGAAGATAGGTTAATTACAATATCAAAATTAATAGTTCCAAAGTACTTTACTCTCTCACGCTCTGCTAACTGACGGATTAAACCTTCTGTTCTCTTAGAACTATAACCAAATTTAAAGGACTTAACACAAGCCAAACGGTCTTTGATCGTATAGTTTACATCAAACATTAACGGAATATAGTTAATTTCATCCCTTAACTTAGAAAGTACGGAAGTAGCCTTACGAATCGTGGAGGCTTTTGCACAAAGGAAGATATCATAACGGTCGGTATCTAATTCGTTAATACGCTCCATTAATTGCTCTGAGGTTGCATTATTTCTAAGACCACTGATAAGAATTAATACCTTTTTCTTATTCTCTCTCTCTATAGGTTCTAACGAGAAGTTTGGCTCTTTCTTAAGGAATAATGTCTCACATACTTCTTCCGCAGTATCCGCAGAGTCTAAACTACAGAACTCTTCATGGAACTTCGGATATGTGGAATTTTTCTTAATTTCTTTCACCAACTGTTCTACGGTATCCGCAATTGGGAATTCCAATTCATTTAAGTCCAAATACATGCCTCGGTCGTTTAGATACTCCTCACGATCATAAGTAAATAAAATAATTTTCTTTTTCGATACGGCATAGTCAAACATAATACTGGAGTAGTCTGTTATTAATAAATCCGTAGCATTTAAGAAGTCATAAGTTTCATATTCTTCTGGGAATGACACAATGTGTGTAAAGTCGTCATAATTAACTTCCGATTTTACAAATGGATGTAGTTTAACATAAAGTATCTGGTCATCACGAAGTAACATATCCAGTTCATAAAAATAATTCATTAATTCAGAGACTTGTTTTTTATTTTCCTTTTTATTTAATAAACCACGCCATGTTGGCATATAAGCCATGACCTGCATGTCCTGGACACCAAGCTCGCTACGAATTGCTTCATATCGCTCTGTATTAAAGAAAGCGGAGTTTCTTGGATAACCAGATAACATAACTTTTCCCTGAAATAAAGGCGCAAGCATATAATCCTCCACGAAAATATCTCTGGAGAATTTATTTTGGTATAAAAGATAATCTGCCAAATAAAAGTTACGCTGAACATTACCAAGCGCATACTCTCTCTTTGGTACAATACGTCCCATCGCCTTTAATGGAGTTCCATGCCAAGTGTTTAAGTATACCTGCTCAGGACGTTTGATATAATAAGGTGGAAAACTAGTATCTGTTATTAGATATTTTGCAGTTGCAAGAACTTTTAGATACTCCTTGCTATCTGTGGTAATGATATCTACATAATCAATCCCGTAGCGTGTAAGCAATGCACTGTATGAGCTGATATTTCCTTCCTTGAGGGTAACCATAATATGAAAATCACGATACTTATCATCCCCCATAGCCTGTAACATCATAAAGATATTACCTGCAATATCATCACCATGTTTGGATTCAAATAGCACATCATTATCATTCACAGCAAGTTTTTCATAGAACATGGTATACTTAACATCGTTTGGAAGATGAAGTAATTTGATTCCTGGGATACGGTTATAGATAAAACGAAACTTATTCTTTGATTTCGAGAACTTCTTCCATTTTTTCTTAATTTTTCCTTGTATCTTCTTCTTTTTACGCAAAATACTCGTAACAAACACTGGGGTATACTCGCATAATGTTGCGGATCGAATCATCTTTCCTCTGCTCGTATACTTTCTCATCTTTTTTCTTGATGCTCCAGATGCAGTATATAGTAAATATCGATTCTCTCTCCATTTTGGAAAATATTCATGAAAGAAGTCCACACAGTTATCAATCATTTCCTTCTTTATGTCCAATTTCCCCTTTGTCGCAGTATCAAAAATAGCATCATAACGAACTAAAAGATGTCTTGTACAGATGTACTCGACTTCTTCTTTAAATTCTTCATAATTGCCCTGCTCCTTCATCTGCTTCAAAAAAAGTCTTAACGAAGTGACAATATCTAAGGTTCCTTCACTAAAATTACTTAGAAAACTTCCTTCACTAGCTCTACGATAGTTATAAAGTCTGTCTTCGATGACTCCGATACTCTTTGCCTTTGTCATTAGGCAGTACATAATCGCAAGATCTTCAAAACGTAACTTTTCAGGAAAACGAATGGTCTCAAATAAATTTCTTCGATAAAGCTTGTCCCATGGGAATGGAGAAATATGTGTCAATTCAAATTTTGTTTCATGAATATTAAAATTTCTACCAATCACGATTTCGAATGCTTTTCCCTGTTTGACAGTTAGCATCTCACTATCTGCATTTTCATAGACATCGTTATAACGGCAGATAACAACATCATTATCATCTCTCGCTGCCTTTTCATATAATTTCTCACAGATTTCTGGTTCAACGAAATCATCACTATCAACAAACAAAAGATATTCCCCGGATGCACGTTCAATACCATAATTTCTTGCATGGCTAACACCACGATTCTCTGTGGTATACACATGTATCCATTCTGGATACTGTGCTTCATATTCCTTTAATATACTTAAACTATCATCCGTACTTCCGTCATTCACCACGATAAGTTCAATTTCCTTCATGGTCTGAGAGGCGATACTGTCCAGACAGCCCCGCAAATAGCGACTTACGTTATAAACCGGCATAATTATACTAACCTTACATTGTGCCAATTGAATTTCCTCCTCATTACAATCCTATTCTAAGTTATCGGATACGAATTTCCGCAGGAAATCCGTATTTCCTCCATACATCCCTATGATACTACAAAAGTTTTACATTAAATTCATTATATAACCTTTGTAAACCTTATTCAATAGGAAATCTAGGCGTTTTTACTTACATTTAAGCACTCTTCCTAAATTTCGATTGGGTTCCTTCTTCTATTATTTACATACTTTTTCCATTTTAACGAAAAAATTATGCTTCTTACGTTTATCATCACTTTTTATCCTGTTTTGCTATAAAAGCACTTTAGTTATCGTAACATAGAATTTTTAAAATATATCTGGTAAATTTAGGTTATGATAAAATCTTAGTAACACACAAACTATACTTACTTTGCTTGATAAGAACAGATGTTTTATGCTATAATACTTTGATAAAGATGTGATTACACATCTATTTTTTCGTTATTACACCCCTTGTCCGCATTAACGGATTTGATATATTTAAAAGTAATAGGAATATTGAAATAGAAAGGAATTTACTATGGAGCAATACAATGGCAGTCAAATTGTAGTACTGGAAGGCTTAGAAGCCGTTAGGAAACGACCTGGTATGTACATCGGTAGCACCGGTACAAGAGGTCTACACCACCTTATATGGGAGATTCTTGATAATGGTATTGACGAGCATTTAGCGGGTTTTTGTAACCAGATTGAGATTACTTTACTAAAAGATGGCGGAATCTCCATCGCTGATCATGGTCGAGGAGTACCTGTCGACATCCATCCAACAAAAAAAATACCTACTGCACGAGTTGTCTATACGATACTCCATGCCGGCGGTAAGTTTGGTAGTTCCGTATACAAAGTATCTGGAGGTCTTCACGGCGTAGGTGCTTCCGTTGTAAATGCACTTTCAGCTCGTATGATCGTTGAAATTAGACGAGACGGGAAAATTTATCGCGATGAATATGAACATGGCGGACATCCATGTGTAGAACTTGAGAGCGGAATGTTACCTGTATTTGGAAAGTGCAACAAATCCGATACCGGCACAAAAGTAACCTTCTATCCTGATCCAACTATTTTTGAAACAGTTGAATTTAAAGCAGAAACCATTACAAAAAAGCTAAAAGAAGTAGCATTTTTAAATAAGAACCTATCTATTGTATTTTACGATCAGAATACTGGGTTTAAGAAAACCTATTGTGAAGAGTTCGGTATTAAAAGTTTTGTTTCTTACATTAACAGGGAGGCTTCCGTAATTCACGAGGAACCTATCTATATAGAAGGAAAGAGTGGAGACATCGAAGTTGAAGTTGCGCTTCAGTATACGAATAGTTTTTCAGAGCAAATCAATGCTTATTGTAACCGAATCAATGTTGTCGATGGCGGAACCCTAGTAACCGGCTTTAAAACCGCCTTAACACGTGTCATGAATCAATATGCGAGAGAACTTGGCGTATTGAAAGAAAAAGACGAAAATTTTGATGGTAAGGACATTCGTAATGGACTTGTAACCATCATATCAATAAAGCATCCTGACCCTCAATTTGAAGGCCAGACCAAAACAAAACTTGGTAATACCGATGCAAAAGGTGCAGTCGAGGATGTTTTTTCAGGGGAAGTAACCAGATATTTCGATAAAAACGTGGAGATCTTAAAGGCTATTTTAGAAAACTCCATGCGCTCCTATACGGCCAGAAAGGCCAGTGACAAAGCACGTAGCGCTGTGCTAAAGCAACTAAATGATATTGATACCAAGAGTAAACTTGCTTCGTGCTCCTCTAAAAAACCAGAGGAATGTGAAGTATATATCGTAGAGGGTGATTCCGCGGGAGGTACCGTAAAGACAGCAAGAAATCGTCGTACGCAAGCAGTTCTTCCGCTACGAGGAAAAATTATTAATGTAGAAAAAGCAACGTTAGAAAAAATCTTAGTAAATAATGAAATTAAGTCCATGATTGCTTCCTTTGGTTGTGGAATTGGTGATGATTTTGATATTTCAAAATTACGTTATGATAAAATTATTATCTTAACCGATGCCGATGTCGACGGAGCGCATATTAGTACCCTACTCCTCACCTTTTTCTATCGATTTATGCCTGAACTTATTATGGAGGGGAAGATTTATCGTGGTCTTCCACCACTATACCGTGTAGAATATGAGACTTCGGAAGGAAAGAAGAAAAAGAAGTTCGAATATCTTTACAATGATTTCGAATTGGACAAGTTTAGAAAAACTACCAAGCATAAAATAATTCATATTCAGCGTTACAAAGGACTTGGTGAAATGGATGCAGACCAGTTGTGGGAAACTACCTTAAACCCAGAAACAAGAGTATTGGCACAAGTAACCATCAATGATACCGTCGATGCAGATGAAACTACAACAATGCTGATGAGTAATAATGTACCACCACGTCGTGCATTTATCATGGACGAAGCAAAGTATGCAAAACTTGATATTTAGGTAGGAGTACAGCACAAACTTCCGGTACTGCCAAGGCTAGACAGGCATGTTGGTTGGTGTACACTTATTTATATGTGTGTTAAAGCACACGGATGGGAGTTAGAATGAAAAAAGAAGCGGAAAATGTAATACAGTTGGATTTTTCTGAAGAAATGAAAACCTCATATCGTAATTATGCGATGAGTGTTATCATGGCTAGAGCTTTACCAGATGTTCGTGATGGTTTAAAACCTGTTCAGCGAAGAATCCTTTATTCCATGATAGAGTTAGGACTTGATCCAAAGAAGCCACATAGAAAGAGTGCCCGTATTGTCGGCGATACGATGGGTAAATATCACCCTCATGGTGACACCTCTATCTATGATGCACTCGTTCATATGACAGAGCCTTATTCGATGCAAATACCTCTTGTGGATGGCCATGGTAACTTTGGTTCCATTGACGGTGACGGTGCAGCAGCGATGCGTTACACGGAAGCACGTTTATCCGATGGTGCGATGACTTTACTTGACCACCTTGAAAAGGGTCTTGTCGAATTTGTACCAAACTTTGATGAAAGTGAGAAAGAACCATCTGTCTTACCGGCGATGCTTCCAAATTTAATAATTAACGGAACTACTGGTATCGCAGTTGGTATGGCAACCAATATTCCACCTCATAATCCAAGCGAAGTTATTGACGGTGTCATAGCCTATATTGACAATCCCGATATTACTACCGAAGGGTTGATGAAATATATTCCAGGGCCAGATTTCCCGACCGGTGGAACAATTATTAATAGCGAAGATATTAAGAACATATATGAAACCGGAGAAGGTCGTCTAAAGGTTCGTGCAAAGACTGAAATCGAGGCTTCTGACAATGGTAGAAAAAACATTGTAATTACAGAAATTCCATATACCGTAGCGGGAAATAAGACCAAATTAGTCGAAAGCCTTGTGGATTTGATGAAAGATAAAGTCTTTGATGAGATTTTTGACATTCGTGACGAGTCCTCAAAAGAAGGTATTCGTGTCGTAATTGAAGTAAAAAAAGACCGTGATATCGATAACCTATTAAACGGTCTTTACAAAAAAACCTCTATGGAAGATACGTATGGAGTAAACCTTCTAGCAGTAAAAGAGCAACAGCCAATTGTATTCCAGCTAAAAAATATGGTTGGTGAGTTTGTTTCTTTTCAAGAAGAACTCTATACGAAAGAATACGAACACCTATTAGATAAAGCAAATAAGCGATTGGAAATCGTTGATGGTTTAATTAGGGCAACAGATGTTATTGATTTAATTATCGAAATCCTACGTGGCTCCTCTTCCATTAAACAGGCAAAGGATTGTTTGATTCATGGAAATACCGAAGAAATTAATTTTAAAACTGAAGCTTCTAGAAAAAAAGCGGCAAAACTCGATTTTACAGAACGACAGGCGGATGCGATTCTTGCAATGCCTTTAAGTAAATTGATCGGTCTTGAGATACTTAGACTACATGAAGAGAATAAAAGTTTGTTGGATAATATCGAACAATATCAGAGTATTTTAGGAAACAAAAAAGAGCTCTTTAAAGTCATCAAAAGTAACTTAAAAGAATACAAAAAGCAATTTAACGTTCCAAGACATACCGTTCTTGCCAATATGGAAATTGCAGAATACGTAGAAGAAATCAAAGTAGAGGATATTTATATCTTAATTGACAAATTCGGCTATACAAAATCCGTCGATAATACCAGTTTTTCTCGTGTTTCCGAGGACAGTTTAAAGGACTTTATTCATATCATTAAAATGAAAAATACCGACCGATTATGTCTTTTTACAGCAGAAGGTAACATGTATCAAGTAAAGGCGGAAAAGATACCGAAATGTAAAATAAAAGATAAAGGTACCTTAATTCATAATTTATGTAAGGTAGATAAAGAAGAAATCCTGCTCTACATTGCATTCGAAGATTTATTTGAATCACAATTACTTTTCACAACGAAAAATGGTTTTATAAAATTAGTATCCGGTATTGAATTTGAAACCAATCGTGCAATGATATCTGCAACAAAACTAGAAGAAAACGATCATGTGGTATCCGTTTTCTGCTTAAGTGCCCATACAATATCAAACCCAGATTCCAAAGTAATTCTGTTAACAGAAGACAGTCTATCTCTTGGTTTCCCATTAACTGAAGTATCTGAGTTAAAGAAAACCAGTAAGGGAGTGAAAGGAATTACTCTGGAGAAGAAGGATAAAGTTGCTTATGTTACTGTTGCCCTTCCTGAGACTGAATTCTTTGAGTTCCAAGGAAAAGAGCTCTCTGCCAAGAAAGTGCGTAATAGAAAGCGCGGAGCTAAGGGGCAAAAGGCTAATTTATAATATTGGTTTATAATATCTGTTTGTATATCATTTTTGTCCATCAGTTTGTAATAAATATCAGTTTGTAACATCAGTTTGTAATATTAAAACGTATTGTAATCCTTAAGAATGCTATTATAGAATAAATCTTTTAAAATTGGAGAATAATTCTAAGGTAAATCTTAACATAGGAGGATTCTCATGAAAGATTTTGAAGCTTATCAAATGGCTAGTATCACAGATGATTGCAGAAAAAAAATTACTGATCTTGAAAATGAAATAAAAAATATGTTTGGCAGTGATGTTGTCTTAGTGGCATATGAGGAAAAAGGATCACAAGTAATCAGTTAAAAAAAAGACCTTTCTAATCCTAGTTTTATATAAAGCTCGGATTTGAGAGGTCTTTTTATCTTACCTAAAGATTCTTTTGCATGTTAGCTAATCGCCTTTACTACATAGGTGATTGCTTCTATCCTCATAAAAAATATTGTTATCTGGTGCACATTTATTATTTGCACCGTAGCTAGAACCCTGTTTTGTCATCATTCCAGGCTCCTGTTCTACATGATTCGTGATATTCGCTGGGGCTTTTCTTAAGTTAGGGTGTGTACTCATAAGCTCTTCCACCTTGGGATCTAACTTCT
Source organism: Lachnoclostridium phytofermentans (assembly GCA_003526525.1). Lineage (GTDB taxonomy): Bacteria > Bacillota > Clostridia > Lachnospirales > Lachnospiraceae > Lachnoclostridium. The sequence continues at coordinate 14,470 of DPVV01000125.1, forward strand.
CTAAACGATTCGACACAAAGAATCCCTCCTTTCAACAAAAACAGAAAACTACTTTTTGTTAAGAATAACCATTCACCAACTATCAATTTAAATATATAATTAGATGAATAGAATGCTTCATTAAAAGCGATTCTAAAATTAGTATTCGAAAATACAAGAAAATCATGCACATAGCTTGATAAAGTAATGTTACCAAAAAAACCATACAATCTTAATAAGGTGTACTATAACAAGAAATTTTATAATTAATAAAGTTTTCTACTACAAGAAATCCTATTAAGTCTTAGCACCCGATATCTCATGTACTGACTGTTTAATTATTTCTCAATTCATTCTGATATTCCGACGGCGTTACGCCAACGTGACGTCGAAAAACTTTACTAAAATAATAGGCATTTTCAAAGCCTAACCTATAACTTATTTCATTAAGTTTTAAGCCTCCTTCGCGTATAAGTTCACAGGCCCGATCTACCTTACTTTTATTCACATAGTCAATAAAATTTTGACCATCTTGCTTCTTGAATAATGCGGATAGATAGCTCAATGAAACGCCTACATAGGAGGCTGTATCCTGAAGTGTAATCCGCTTTATCTACATTATTTCGTACATATTCTTTGGCTTTTTCCACCAAATCGCTACGATGCTCCGCCAAAGGCTTTAACCATTCTAATACTTCTGTTTTTAATTTTTCCAACCAATATAGGACCTGACTTTTTGTATAAGCATCTCGATTTCTTTATAACTTTGATAAATACTATTTATGATGCTGCTGTCATCCTTGCGCTCCGAGAACCAACGCTTTACAACATCGCAGATTTCTTCGCAAAGCCAAATAGCTTCTTCCTTTTGGGATACATACTGGGAAAAGAAAAAATAACAGAGGGTGAGCAAACTAATTATGAATGTAAAGATTTTTTACACAAAATGTTGCATATGGCAAATCCGGTATTAGACGACATCGGTATATGTAAATCACAACCTGAGTATGGCGAAGGCTATATTTAAACTTTTGCTTTTAAGAAATTATTTTCTATAAGCCAAATTATTGAACTTTCCATATCATTTATATTTGATTCTATTCCCCAAATTGAGTTTGGAGCATATTCCTCTAAAGCGTTGCAGATTTCTAAAAAATCAATTGTACCTTTTTCAAACCCTAAGTGCTCATCTTGTTGTCCATAATTGTTGTGTAAATGGACAAATCCTATTTGTTTATTAAGTTTTTTAACCCAATCTAAAACGGATGTTTTTGAATTGCAATGAGCATGACCTATATCAAGGCATATATTCAAACGACTATCATTTACTGTTGATGCTACTTCAGAAATCAAGTCAGGAGTATGTTCAAGCTGATTCTCTATATAAAAAACTGTTTCAGCATCTTTATCTCTTAAAAAGTCATCCCAGAATATTTTACTTCTTTTAACCCAATTAGGGGGATAACTTGTTCCAGGTACATAACCATGGTGAAAAACTATGTTTTTACAACCTAATTTACGAGATATTTCATATGAATATTCAAATCTGTTTTTTGTCGCCTCTCTTATAAGACTGTCTTTACTTCCAAAGCACAAATCGGTAAAAGAACCATGGATTGAGCAGACTTTTATATTTTTGTACGTTTCTAATTGTTTTTCTATTTCATTTGGATAAGTATTAAGATATTCAGGATCATGGAATGCATCAATATCTACATTAAGATTATATTTTTCACATAAATTAGCAACTCTTAAATATTCACCATTGTCACATAATACTATTTCTTTCATTACAATTACCTCCTGTGAGAAAATGATTTGCCTTTCATAAAAGCATTTTTATTAAGTTTTTTAATTTTAATGTATGTAATATCGCTAATGTCGCCTTCGTTCATGCAACGAATTTTAGCTACTAGCGAATCTTTCCACCATGATAAATACATTCAAAGACTAATATATCCTCGCAATAGATTTCTTCTTTTCCATGGAACCAAGATAATTCACCGCTAACTTTATTGTGGTAAACATATCTATCCTTACGATAAATATTAGGTCCTCGAAAAGGTGTTGCATCTGTGACATGTAACAAAGCCTCTTTTAAAAAGTCACCGCTAAATAAATCACTCAATGTTCTGCCTGTATAGTTCATTGCCCAGATAGGATTATATTCATAATACACTACCTCTTCTCCAGCAAAGGACTCTCCTCCTACGTAGGAATCTATGTAGAGAAAGTTACCTTTACTATACAGATAATCATGAGAACCTAATCGCATAGACTTTTCCTCTTCGGGAGCTTTACCAGCATACGTATTTTGTTTAGCTTCTACAAGAAATTTCGCTAGCTCCTTTTGTTCTATTGAATCCCTTTTTGGATTTTGATTGCTGCAATCTCTATCCTTTTTTACTAAATAATCAATAGTTACACAGAATAGTTCACTTAAGCAAATTAAATTATCAAGATCGGGATATGCAATACCGGATTCCCATTTCGCGACTGCTTGTCGTGATACACCTAATTTTTCTGCAACTTCTTCTTGTGATAACTTGTGTTCTTTTTGAATCATTTGTAAAACTTTATTAAATTCCATCGTATCACCTCAAGAATATTATAAGGGAAACCATTCACCTATCCCATATCCTATCCGTTGCATAATTGACAACCGTAGGTTGCACAACCAAAGTTTGCTTAATTCATGGAATGATTCGCTATACTAACTTATCCTTGGCTTATTCAATAGATAATTTAGTGATTGGAATGAACTCCTTTGGTTTTTCCGGATGTTCTTCTAAGATTTTTTCCATCCAAATCATATCATACCAACGATCTAGCTTATAACCACACTTTGTAAAATGTGCCACCGTTTTATATCCAAGATGCTCATGGAAAGCAATGCTACCTGGATTTGGATAGGCTATACAAGCATTCATATTTATGATATTTTGCCTTTTTACAATCTCTTCTAACTTTAAATATAACTTTTTACCGACACCACTGCCTCTTTGATTTTGATTTATATAAATTGTTGTTTCTACCGCCCAATCATATGCAGCTCGATCCTTAAAAGATGACACATAGGCATATCCTAGTATCTCTCCCTCTTTTTCTGCTACCAAATATGGATAACGAGTCAAGATTTTCGCTATTCTTGATTCAAATTCCTGGATTGTTGGAACGGTATATTCAAATGTTATCGCTGTTTCTTTTACATAAGGTGCATAAATTTCTAGTAACTTTGGAGCGTCTAAAATCGTTGCCATGCGGATTACTAATTCTTCTGTCATTGGTGTCTTCCTTTCTGCACTTCTAGGATTTGCTCCTTTTAGTTAACATATTGTTACTTTTCTTGATTTTCTAGCTTTAATAACATCTCTTTCACAGGGATACCCGCTCCAAAACCAACTAATGCA
>DPVV01000109.1 GCA_003526525.1 Lachnoclostridium phytofermentans
AAAAAATACGTTTGTTTACATAGGTTGGTCATTAGTGATTGGATTTGCAGTGCCTATTATAATAGCACTTCTTATCACAGAGACCATACATCTTCGTAGTTTATTTCGAGTGGGGGTATACTTTCCGAATATAATCCCTGGACTTGCCACAGTTATGATGTGGGGATTTTTCTTTCGTCCAGGTAATACAGGTGTTTTAAATATTTTATTATCTAAGATTGGAATTGAAAGTCAGAAATGGTTAAATAATGCGGCGTTAACAATTCCGCTGATTGTAATAGCCATGACTTGGAAGAGTGCTGGATCTACTTCGCTTATTTATATGGCTGGTATTAGCGGTATTAATCCTGAATTATATGAGGCAGCAACGATTGATGGAGCAGGGATTAGGCAAAGAATTCGCTATATAACGCTGCCAAGTGTATTTTCCTTAGCTAAGACATTATTAATACTACAGGTTATTGCAGTATTTCAGATACTCTATGAACCATTGGTAATGACCAATGGTGGGCCGAACAATGCTAGTATTTCTATTATGCAGCTTGTATATAACTATGCTTTCCGTGATTATAAATATCCAATGGCTGCAGCATTATCGGTCATGATTTGCATTGTTTTAATTATCTTAAGTGGAATCTACTTTAAACTTACTACAAAGAAAGAAGATTAGGAGGTAGAGTATGTTTTTTGAAAAATATCGTAAGAAAAAAGATGGAACCATACGATTTTACGATCTTCATTCAAAGAAGATAAAAATACTCTGTATTCTTATCTTACTTCTTTGCTTCTTGATGTTTGTAATATCCATCTTCCCTGCAATATGGGTTTTCTTGGCGAGCTTTAAAGATATTAAAGAATTTAGAAAAAGTGAAACCATTCTTCCAAGTCACTTTGACTTCAGTGTCTTTGCAAAGACATGGAAGGACTTAGGATTCTTGAAGTTTTATATCAACTCATTTATTTCAGTTGCAGGCTCCGTCGTATGCGCTGTTATCTTTAACGGGTTACTCGCATATGGTTTAGCTATTTTACGTCCAAAAGGACATAAAATTATATTGGGTCTTGTCATGTGGAGTTTATTAATTCCTGCTACTACGAGTGTTGTTGCACTTTTTGTTAACATTAATCGTGTCGGACTTAATCAATCTTTTATACCACTATGGCTGGCATTTGGAGCAAATGCATTTTTTGTCATAATGTTTAAACAATTTTTTGAAGGTCTACCATCGGAATTATTGGAGGCAGCAAGACTAGATGGCTGTGGTGTTTTACGCGTATTTCAACAGATTGTTTTACCATTATCAAAACCAATTATCGCTGTTATAATGATTTTTGCAATTACATCTTCTTGGTCAGATTTCTTACTACCTTATCTTGTTTTGGATGGATCAGGAAAGGAAACAGTAATGGTTCGATTGTTCGCATTCCGTACTTCGAATGCAACCGATGTTGAAGTTTTACGCGCGGTAGCATTTTCTATGATACCTCCAACTGTATTATTTATCATCTTCCAGAAAAAAATAACAGAGGGTGCCACAATGGGCGCAATAAAGGGATAGACTATGGCAAAAATAGCAGATTTATATTATAAAGCGGATCCATTTCAAATTATTGAAGAAGGATTTGACCCAAACTACGCAAAAGTATCGGAATCCATATTTTCCTTAGGAAATGAATATATGGGAGTCCGTGGATATTTTGAAGAAGGATATTCTTCCGATAGTTTAGTAGGAAGCTATTTCAATGGTATTTATGAAAGAGCTGAAGTTTCCTCACAAAATTATAAAGGCATTATAGATAATACCGAATTTATGGTGAATTCGGTGGACTATTTTTATACGAAAGTATCTTTAGACGGAGAGCAGCTTGATTTAGCGAAGGTAAAAATAAATCAGTTCCGTCGTTTCCTTGACTTAAAAACAGGCGTTTTAAAGCGTAGTTTTATATGGGAATTACAAAATGGAAAACAATTAGAAATCGTGTTTGAGCGTTTTTTATCCATGAGTGACGCTTGTATGGCTGGACAGAGAATACGACTCCTGCCACTTAATTTTGATGGAAACATTGACATTAGTCTTGGATTGGATTTTACAAGACCTCATTATATGACAGGGAAAAATTATTTTACCTGTAGCGAGGGTAGCGCTAAAAAAGATAGTGCGGCAGAAGAAAATAGCCTGGAAGAAGAAAATAGCCTGGCAGAAGATAGCTTAATTTTAGTTGGTACTACGAAGAACACAGGTCAAAAAATTGCTTCCATGTGTAAAATCGAAGTACCAAATTCAGTAGCAGGTAACATTGAGAGAGAAGAAAACAAGATCTCAATAGCTTATCAGATGGAATTAAAAAAACTATCTGAGACGGTAATTACAAAAGTAATCTGTAATCTAGTTTGTAAGAAAAATCATGCGTCTGACTATGAAGAGTTTAACGTTAAATGCGAAGAGAAGTGGAGAGAAAGAGTAAACTTCTGCTATGACGCCCTTCTTGTTAGGAATTCCTTATGGTGGGAAGAAAAGTGGAAAGAATCGGATATTGTGATTGAAGGAGACGATTTAAATCAACAAGGTATCCGTTACTGTATTTTTCAAATGCATCAGACATATCACGGAACAGAAGCTGGAACCAATATTGGTGCCAAAGGTTTAACGGGAGAAGCATATAGCGGTAATGCTTTTTGGGATACAGAGACATATTGTTTACCATTCTATTTATTCAATAACCCTAAGGCAGCGAGAAATCTATTGATGTTTCGCTATGAGACGTTAGAAGTAGCAAAACTACGTGCAAAAGAATTGGATTGTAAAGGAGCATTTTATCCAATTGCAACAATTAGCGGCAGAGAGTGTTGTAGTTTATGGCAGCATTCAAGCCTACAGCTACAGGCTTCCACAGGAGTTGCCTATGGAATCTGGAGTTATGTGAAATTAACGAATGATGTTGAATTTTTACATCAATATGGACTTCCTATGTTAATTGAGATAAGCCGTATGTTAGTTACGAGGGGAGACTATAACGCTGACGGCACTAAGTATGGATATTATGGTGTGATGGGACCAGATGAATTTCAGATGATGGTAAATCACAATTGTTATACGAATGCTCTTGGTAAAATGACACTAATGTATACTTATGATGTCATTAAGCAGCTTAAAGAAGAAGGATTAAGTGAGCAGGAGATGGCAAATAATTATCACGTATCCAGTTTGGAGATCGAAGATTTTAAGAAAAAAGCAGACTCCATGTGGATACCTTATCATGTTGATACCTTGTTATTTGAACAGCATCAAGGGTATTTTGACCTTCCTCATGTAGATGTAGATGCGATACCAATAGAGGAATTTCCTCTTTATCACCATTGGACCTATGATAGAATCTATCGAAACGATATGATTAAGCAACCGGATGTCTTAATGATGATGTTTTTGTTTAATTCAAACTTTACAATAGATCAGTTAAAAGCAAACTATGAATTTTATGAGCCAAGGTGTATACACGAAAGTTCCTTGTCTCCATCGGTTCATTCTATTCTAGCAAGTCAGTTAAAGAAATACAAAGAAGCTTATCAGTTCTTTGGTTTTGCGACAAGAATGGACCTGGATAACTATAATCGTAATACTGGAGAAGGACTACATACAACTTCGATTGCAGCAGCTTGGATGAATATTGTATATGGATTTGGTGGTATGAGAGCAGATGGAGAACTCCTAAGTTTTATGCCAAGTATTCCAGAGACTTGGACTTCCTACTCCTTCCGTATTGGGTATCGTGGTAGTGTAATATTAATCGAGATATCAAAAAGGGAAGCTGCGTTTCAGGTACTCGAGGGAAGTGATGTTTTTGTAAAAATCTATGGGAAGGAATATATCTTAGATCAATCGAAATTAAAGCTTGAGATACCAGGTTAACCAAAAAAAGGGCACCGTTACCCTTAATTAATTGATAAATCTATTACTCAATAAGTTTGTGTTCTGCGCTGCATCCACGAACTTAAGATGCGCCAAGAACGGCATAGGAATGGGGGGAGGAAAGTTATGGATTGGACGCTGACGGAAAATGGTTATGACAGCAATCTCGTAACAACGCTTGGTAATAAATTTTTCATAGGCAACGGATATATGGGAATTCGAGGTACTCTCGAGGAATATGAAAAGGACCAATTAGTTGCCATTAATCTGTCAGGAATTTACGATCAAGTTGGAGAGAAATTTCGGGAACCCATCAATGCTCCCAATGCTCTTTACACTTACATTGAGATTGCGGGTGAGCGAATTGGATTACCTGATTCAGAGATGAAATCTCATCAGATTACCTTAGATTTCTCTCATGGTCTGTTTGGTAGGAAGACTTCCTATCCTACCAAGCATGGAGAGATTACAGTCGAAAGTGAGCGTTTTTGCTGTATGGAGCAACCTCACATTATTTGTATGAAATATTGCATTCATACGAATGCTGATATGGAAGTAACTTTAGTATCTGGAATTGATGCAGATGTTTGGGATATCAATGGACCTCACCTTAACAATGTAAAGTTTTCAAGTTCCAGCAAAGAAGAGAATACTTTTGAACTGTCAGTCCATGCGAATACTTCAGAGAAGAAGTTAGGAATCAGTGTTTGGGAGATCGCCTCTTTGCGTATCTTAGATGATGTTATTCCAGACTGTTTAGAACAAAGAAAGAAACAGCAATATACACATGAGGTTGTAAAAGCGGAAAGTAAAATATTAAATCGATTTACAATCTCGTTATCTGCAAATGGGATGGTGTGTTTCTATAAATACATAGGAATCTATATAGAAAAAGATAGTGATTTATATGAGAGGGAGAATAAAGACCTATTGCATCATGCCCTTCTACAAGGTTACGGAACCTTAAAAAGCGACCATATAGAATGGTGGAAAAAATGCTGGGAAAGAGATCAAGTACTAATAGAAGGTGATGAGGAAGCTATGCAGGCACTAAATTATTCTTTATATCATCTGATTAGTATAGCCCCAAGACATAGTAAGAGTATGTCAATACCGGCACGAGGTCTATCAGGACAGACTTATAAAGGTGCTGTATTTTGGGATACGGAGATGTTCTTACTTCCATTCTACCTTTATACAGAGCCAATGGTCGCACGGAGTTTAGTGAAATACCGGATTGATACTTTAGAAGGTGCGAAAAAGAAGGCGAAGGAGTATGGTTATTTAGGAGCATTTTACGCATGGGAGAGTCAAGAGGGTGGATACGAGGCTTGTTCGGATTATAATGTTATCGATGTTTTTACCGAACGCCCAATGCGCACTTACTTTCGTGATAAACAGATTCATATATCCTCGGCAGTTGTGTATGGGCTGATGTCATATGTTCATACGACAAATGATTACTCCATTCTTGAAGAAGGAGGAGTTGAGGTAGTATTCGAGTGCGCACAGTTTTATTACTCCATGCTACTTCAAAAAGTTCCTTTTGGACAATTTGAATTACATGATGTGGTAGGACCAGATGAATACCATGAAAGAGTGAATAACAATTTTTATACCAACCGTATGGCAAAGTATACCTTTGATATGGCGGTTGAGTTAATTCAAAATGTATCAAAACTTTCTCAGGAGACACAAAATAAATTAGCCAAACAGTATGGGCTGTCAGCCTTATTAACGAAGTTTGAAGAAGCTTCCAAACGGATATTTATAAAGATTCCGGATAAATATACGAAGCTAGTAGAGCAGTTTGATGGATACTATAAATTGAAAGATACTACCCTTGACGAAGTTCGAAGTAAAGTTATACATCCAAAAGAATATTGGGGTGGTGCGTATGGGGTAGCTGCTGATACAAAAATTATTAAACAAGCAGATGTGGTGACCACATTAGCATTGTTTCGTGACGAATATGAACAGGAAGTATTACAAAAGAATTGGGACTATTATGAGCCAAGAACAGAGCATGGGTCAAGTTTAAGTGCTTGTATGTATGCATTATTAGCATGTTATTGTGATAATCCCGACGAGGCATATCCATTCTTTTTAAAGTCAGCTATGGCTGATTTAAAAGGCGGTGGGAAGGAATGGGCAGGACTTCTTTATATTGGAGGAACTCACCCTGCCGCTGCTGGTGGGGCTTATATGACAGCAGTATATGGATTTGCCGGACTAACAATAAAAGAAGGAAGTATTGCTGTTAAGCCATGCCTTCCTTCTTCCATAACAAAGTTAAGTTTTTCAGTACAAATAGGTGGGAAAAAATATAGAGTTACGGTGACGAAGGAAGATGCTTTCGCAGTACTTATTTAGATAGTTAAGACACTGTTTCTTTCTACCAAGTGAACCGGAAGTATAATCTCTCTTTGTTTTAGAGTACGATTTTCCAGGCGGTCTAGCATAAAGTAGGCCGCTTGTCTACCTTTCTCATTTGCATCCTGATGGATGGTGGTTAGTGGAGGATCGGTAATGCGGCTAATACTTAAATCGTCAAACCCAATAATGGAGATATCTTCAGGAACACGTTTTCCAGCCTGACGAAGTCCCGCAATTATTCCAGCAGCCATAATATCTGCTGTTGCAAATAGTGCAGTAATATCATTTCTTGCTGCGATTTTAGCGCCGGTATGTAAGCAGGAAGCAACATCCATGCCAGCTTGTAAAATCATCTCATCACGAATTGGAATATGAAATTCTTGTAATGCTTGCTTATATCCAAGTAAACGTTGATAGAGAACACCATTTTCTTTTATCAGAGGGGATACAAAGGCAATGTTTCGATGTCCGTGTTCTAATAAATGCTTTGTAGCAAGGTAACCGCCTTTATAATCTTCAAGACCAACATTACACATGTTGCGATGACTGACATAACTATCAATTAATACAATCGGTATCGATAGCTTTGTTAATTCCTCATAAAAAGAATCTTTAAATATACCGGTAAAGAAAAGTCCGTCTACATTCCAGTTTCGAAGAAAGGTTTGTAAGTCATCGGCAGTTTCTACTGTACGTAACATTAAATAATAACCATTCTCCCGTAAGGTAGCTTCAATTGCTCCAATAAAGGCAGAGTGGAAAGGGTCCTCCATGAAGTTTTCTTGTTTATTTACGATTAAGTGATTGATAATTCCTATCACTTTAGAATTATTAGAAACCAAAGAACGGGCAGACATATTCGGTACATAACCAAGTTCTTTGATAGTGTCATTTATTCTTGCAATGGTTTCAGCGGATACACGACCTGATTTTCCATTTATCACATTAGAAACAGTGGTACAACTGACGCCAACGATTTGAGCAATATCTTTAATTGTAGCCAAGAAACGTTCCCTCCTTTTAACAGGTTTAAGGTTAAACCTAATAGCGTAAGTTTACCATTAAACTTTGAAAATGTATAGAGGATATTTTTAAGGATAACAGTGTGAGTATTCAAAGAATCGAGCAAGTAGCGTAAGCAAATGGCGGATATCTGCTTTGACACACAACGAAAGGAGAAAAGTATGATTAAAGGAGTTATTTTTGATTTAGATGGAGTTTTGGTTTCCACCGATGAACTACATTATGAAGCATGGTCTAAACTAGCAAGAGAATTAAATATAAATAATTACACGAAAGAGGACAACAAAGCACAAAAAGGGGTTAGTAGGATGGAGTCCTTAGAAATAGTATTAAAGAAAGGAAACCTAGATTATAGTGATAAGGAAAAAGAGTTACTTGCGGATAGAAAGAACAACTACTATGTAGAAATGCTAGACTCACTTGATGATTCAGCTGTGTTAAAGGATGTAAAAGAAGCACTGGAAATGCTAAAGATAAGAGGAATCAAGATAGGGGTTGGTTCAGCCTCAAAAAACACTCCGCTTATTTTAGAAAAAACAGGGCTTTCACCAAGTATTGATGCAGTTTCTTGTGGAATTGATGTTACAAAATCAAAACCAGATCCGGAAGTATTTTTAGTTGCTGCTAGAAAACTTTGTTTGCCGCCGAAGGAATGTCTTGTCGTAGAGGATTCCTTTGCGGGTGTTGTAGCTGCAAAAGCGGCAGGAATGAAGAGTTTGGCAGTAGGACCAGAACGAAAGTTTTTAGGGGCAGATTTTGATTCAGAGACATTATTAAGTGAGACAGATTGGGACTTGATGTTACAGATATCATACAATTTTTAAGCACCAGAATACGGTATGCTAAAAAATTGTAAAACTAGGGAGGAGCTATATGAGCCAAAAGTTTCGTAAGTTGGAAGGTATCGCAATTGTTGTATTATTCGTATGCCTGATAGGTCTTTTAGTTATTGTAGTGAATAAGAAAAGGCCTGCAAAGGAGGTTATTTCGATCAAGGAAACAAATCTAGTCTTGTATGATGGTCCAAAGTCTTTACGTGATGCTACCGAGGAGGATTTGGTTTCTGCAAATGAGAGCTCAAAAGATTTTTCACTGCTTCATTGTACCGATACTTTAGTAACGGTAAATGGTTATGATTGTTACGTGTATGATACGAATGTAAATCATTCAAGAAGATGGTATAGCGATTACATGCCTCCAAATGCAAGGACTCCAATTACCTATTTTGATTTTGAAGGTGTCGTAGAGGTAACAATTAAGGTACCTGGTATTGACTTAGAATCAGCTAGCATAAGTCCATTCAACTATGGAATTACACCAGTTATTGATGCGGAAAATCATACTGTTACATTTACGATTACAAAACCTGACCAATATACCATTATGTTTAATAAATCACCAGAAAGAGCGGTACATTTATTTGCAAATGAAATAGAGACGGATATACCATCCAAAGATGATAAAGATGTTGTATATATAGGACCTGGAGAATGGAATATTGAAAATATAATCCTTGAGGATAATCAAACTCTTTATATCTCAGGTGGTGCTGTTATTCATGGCATAGTAAATGCTAATTTTGCTAAGAACATCACCGTTCGCGGAAGAGGAATTATTGATGGCTCTAAGTTCAAAGGATGGAAGGGAAAAGAAGCATACATACCATTAAAGTTTGATAACTGCGAGAACATTTCGATTAATGATATTATTGTATTAAATCCGAATGCTTGGGTATGTCAGGCATTTAATTCTAAAAACGGTACGATAGATAATATAAAAATTATATCCTCTAGGCCAAACGGGGATGGTATTACGTTACAGTCCTGCCAAGATTACACGGTAAAAAATAGTTTTGTTCGAAGCTGGGATGATTCTTTGGTAATTAAAAATTATGATGATAACTCAAAAAATATAAAGTTTGATAATATGCAGTTATGGACAGATTTTGCACAGTCCATGGAGGTTGGATATGAAACGAATAAAGGCAAGCGAGAGAATGCTTTTATCTCTGATATTACTTTTGGGAATATCACTGTACTTCACAACTTCCATAAGCCTGTAATATCAGTTCACAATGCAGACGATGCATCGATAAGCGGAATAACCTTTAAAAATATTGTAGTTGAGAATGCTCAGATGGGAAGTGGAGATGGTGATGAGTTACCATACCTCATTGACATTAATATTGCACAGAGTTCTAATTGGTCTTCTACTAGAGAGCGCGGAACTATCAAAAATGTTGTAATTGATGGAGTTGATGTGCTTGGTGGTAAAAACTGCGCCTCAAGAATGAAAGGCTTTGATGCAGAGCATAACATTGATGGTGTTACCTTAAAGAATATCAATGTGTTAGGAGAAAAGGTCACAAGTCTGGAACAAGGAAAATTTGAAGTAGATGAAAAGACTGCAAAGAATATTATTCTTGAGTAAGAAGGGAATCAATATTTTGTGTCCTCTTAACCACGATACAAAACTTAATAATACGCATTGTCTTGAAGGAAAGACAAAAGCTGTGTAGAAATGAGGGAAAGATGAACAAAAAACGAGTTATTATCTTATTGTTAGTAGTTCTAAATGCCTTACTTTCGGTCTATACCCTTCGGTTACCTACGAAAGAACCGGTGGTGAGGGAAACAATAGAAACACATGTATCTACGCTAGATGCAATAGACCAGACGGAAGCATTAGAACACCCTGATTTTATTAAGGAAGAATATGTTGCCACCATTCCTGAGGGGGAAAATATAGCACTTGGAAAGAAGGCTACCGCTAATAGTTTTACTCAAAGTTATACTGCAAAGAAAGTAACGGATGGTATCGCCACTGGAGTTTCTTATTGGGAGGGTAAGCCTAAAAGCTATCCGAATATCATAACATTAGATTTAGAAGAGGTATACTCTATACATACGATACGTGTTCGTCTCTCTCCAATGAGTATCTGGGGAAAGAGAACACAGGATTTCTCTATATCAATTAGTGATGATAATGAGACTTTTACAGAAATAGTACCATCCAAACAATATACATTTGATCCTGATAGGGGGAATGAGGTTCAGATTAAGCTAGATAACATAGAGACACGTTATGTTCAGCTAACGTTTACCGCAAACACAGGTGCAGCAGCAGGTCAAATTGCGGAGTTTGAAGTGTATCACTAGGATATATGCTCTCGCTATTCGATAACACCTAAGAGGAAAAGGGGGAGGAGGAGAGTATTTACGCTCTTTCAAGTCGGATAGCATATTCTTTAGAATGATTGTATTATAAAAGAAGGAATCACCATAGCGTATAAAAGTGCTGTGGTGATTTTTATATTATTTGTGATTGCTGTACTCAATAAACCAGTGATACAAATCATTATAGATAATGAATATTAATTAACCAGGCTACAATAATTTTCTATATTTTATCTATTGAGCAAAAGATAGAAAAATATGGAATATAACTGCAATTCATGTTAAGATTATATAACATACGACATAAAACTATATAATGTGAATGAGGTGAAAAGTTATTTCGAAAAGGGGGATTAGATGAAGTATAATCAGATTGAACAGGAGAAGGAAACTCGGAAAGAACTAAATACACTTTATGCAGAATTCGGGTATATATACAAAGATTATTGCTCAAAAGAACAACACGAGGAATTAGCTAATTTAAAGAAGGAAGGACATCCCTTACCGGACAACTTATGCTATGATCCAAAACTAGAGAAGTTATATTATAGTATTCCATCGGGCTTATCAGCGGATGAACTTAATGATTTAACGAGATTACGTATGCTAAAGTATACAAGAAACATAAGTTCTGGAGTAAATTTTATTGTAGTTGTCATTATACTTGGGTTCTTAATAAATATATTCTCAAACTTTATATAGAGGATTTATTTAAGGTTGACTATATCTTAAATGGAGGAATATAAATGAACTATCCGTTTAATTGCATAATTGATTAATTCAATAGCAAGAACTGAAAATGCTTGTTGGTGGGCTCAATTATAATATTTCATTATTAAAAATCATTATTAAAAATCATTATTAAAAAT
>DPVV01000128.1 GCA_003526525.1 Lachnoclostridium phytofermentans
ATTGCTACCAAGCCGAAGCTATCTTTTTCTGATGCTTTACTATCTTTCTTTAACGTAGAAACACCAATGGCTAAAGCCAATATAAAAGGAACTGTTAATGCTCCGGTGGTAGCACCTGACGCATCAAAAGAAATGGCTAAGAACTCAGCAGAAGTAAAGAACGATAAACCTAAGATTACCAAATATATTACAATTAATATCTTATATAACGGAATGTTATAGACAATACGTACCAAGCCAAGGGCAAGCATTACAGCGATTCCAATAGAAACAACAATGAGAATTACTGACTTCGATATCAGTCCCGAAGTTACAAATTCTACCTGACCTGCCATAATATGAAGGTCTGGTTCCGCTACTGATACAAAGAATCCAAGAAGTAATCCGGCTGCTGCAATGATCCAAATCTTCTTACTTTTTACGATTGCAGATCCCATATGAGAACCTATTGGTGTGATTCCGATATCCACCCCAACAAGCAGTACTGCCAATCCTACTATAATAAGTAATCCTCCTAACAAAAATCTACCAAATACTATTGGCTCGAGAGGCGTTAATGTGAAATTGAGTAAAACTACAATTAGTGTAATAGGTAGAACCGAGAATAGTGCCTCCCTCATTTTTTCAACTAGCGCATTCAATAGTCTTTCACTTCCTTTCAAAAATTTAGAGCACATATATATGAAAAAGTACATGTCGTGAACTTTACCTTGTCATGATAATTTGTAAGCCTCCTTACAATCTAATTCAGATTACAAGGGGGCTTATTATCACCACATGAAAGGCAATTTCTGTCTCTATATGCTTATTATACAATTATATGAACTCTTTTATTAATCTTAACATAAATTAATATGAAGCAAAAGGAAAAAATAGAAAATTTTTATTAAATTTCTGTGAAGAAGGAATACAATCCGAAAAACAACATGTTTTTTGCAAAAAAATACCCCAGTCTAATGACTGGGGATTCTTGCACATATTATTTAAACTTACGCTTACGAGCAGCTTCAGACTTTTTCTTACGCTTTACGCTTGGTTTCTCGTAATGTTCTCTCTTACGAATCTCCTGCTGGATTCCGGCCTTCGCACAGTTTCTTTTGAATCTGCGGAGAGCGCTGTCTAAGGATTCGTTCTCTTTTACGATTACATTTGACATAGACTCACACCTAACCTCCCTCCAGTTGTGAATTGTGCTTTTACAACTGTTTGGGTATTTTTTGAATAGCACTACAAAGATTATAAAGGGAGACAGCTTAAATGTCAATACCTTTTTGCTATTATTCTGCAAGTTCTTCTTTTATTTGTACCTTATAGCACCATCTTCCAGTTGTTAAAATATGCACTTTTTATAGAATTTGTTCTATTAATTGTATTAATAATTGAGAAAATACTAACATTATTTAATCTGATTTTCCACAACAGATACCGCTTTTTCAATTGCTTCATCAATTCCAGATGGATTCTTTCCACCTGCCTGTGCCATATTTGGACGACCACCGCCGCCACCGCCAACTAAAACAGCAACTTCCTTAATTAAGTTACCAGCGTGAGCACCCTTAGCCATAGCTCCATCCGTTGCCATCGCAATTAAATTAACTTTGTCTTCACTCGCAGAAGCTAAAAGAATAACACACTCACCTAATTTATCTTTTAACTGGTCTCCAAGGTTACGAAGTCCGTTCATATCAGCATCAGTTACCTTAGAAGCTAAGAGCTTCACGCCCTTTACCTCAACAACCTGATTCATTACATCACCTAAAGAATTATTGGCAAGCTTAGCTTTTAATTTTTCATTTTCAGATAAAGCTACTTTTAACTCTTCTTGTAAGCTTTCAATTCTCTTTATTAAGGAAGTTGGCTCTGTCTTAGCTACTTTCGCAGCTTCATGAAGCTCTTCTTCCATTGTTTTATAGTATTCAAATACAGCGTTAGAGGTAATTGCCTCAATACGACGTACACCAGCTGCAATACCTGCTTCCGATAAGATCTTAAATACAGTGATAGAACCTATGTTAGCTACGTGAGTACCACCACATAATTCTTTACTGAAGTCTCCCATCGATACTACACGAACGCTATCGCCATATTTCTCACCGAATAATGCCATCGCACCACTCTTTTTAGCATCTTCTACACTCATTACATCTGTTACAACTAAAATGTTCTTTGCGATTTCTTCATTTACCATAGCTTCCACTTTAGCAATTTCTTCCTTGGTTAAAGCAGAGAAATGTGTAAAGTCGAAACGAAGTCTTTCACTTGTTACAAAAGAGCCAGCCTGCTCTACATGAGATCCAAGTACATTACGTAGCGCTTTCTGAAGAAGATGAGTTGCACTATGGTTCTTACCAATAGCCTGTCTTCTCTCGGCATCAATGGTAAGTGTTACAGTTTCTCCAACCTTAAAGCTGCCCTTGGTTACTGTACCAACATGGCCAACCCTACCGCCTTTTAACTTGATGGTATCTTCTACTTCAAACTCAGCATCCTTCGCCACGATTACACCGATATCTGCAGTCTGTCCACCCATTGTTGCATAGAATGGAGTTTCATCAACAATAATAGTTGCTGCCTGTCCACCTACTACTTCATCTGTTAAATCAGTTTCTGTAGTAAGAACTGTAATTTTAGAAGTGTGGCTTGTTCTATCATAACCAACAAAGTTAGACGTAATTGCTGGATCAATTTCATCATAAACGCTTGCATCAGCACCCATGTAGTTTGTTACTGCACGTGCACTTCTTGCTGTTTCACGCTGAACCTGCATTGCTTTCTTAAAGCCTTCTTCATCAATTTGAAAACCTTTTTCCTCTAGGATTTCCTTTGTTAAATCTAATGGGAATCCATAGGTATCATATAATTTAAATGCATCATCACCACTTAAAGTCTTAGTTCCGTTTGAAACTAATGCATCTTCCATCTCAGATAAGATGCTAAGACCCTGGTCGATTGTCTTATTGAATTTTTCTTCCTCAATTGTTAGTACCTTGAGGATGTATTCCTTCTTCTCTTCTAATTCCGGATACCCGTCTTTTGATTCCGCAATTACAGTCTTGCTTAAATCTGCAAGGAACTTGCCCTCAATACCTAATAATCTACCATGTCTAGCTGCTCTACGAAGTAAACGACGTAATACATATCCTCTTCCTTCGTTTGATGGAATAATACCATCTGAGGTCATAAACGTTACAGAACGGATATGATCTGTAATTAAGCGGATAGAAGCATCCTTCTTTGGATCCACTTTATACTCTGCGTTTGCCATCTTACATACATGGTCACGGATTGCTTTCATCGTATCGATATCAAATAAGGTATCAACATCCTGAACTACGACAGCTAGACGCTCAAGACCCATACCAGTATCGATGTTTTTATTCTCTAATTCTTCATAGTTGCCATTGCCATCGTTATTGAACTGAGTAAATACATTGTTCCATACTTCGATGTAACGGTCACATTCACATCCTACGGTACAATCTGGACTACCACAACCGTATTTCTCACCACGATCATAGTAAATCTCAGAACATGGACCACAAGGACCTGCACCATGCTCCCAGAAGTTATCTGCCTTACCCATACGGAAAATTCGTTCTGGAGCTATACCAATTTCTTTATTCCAGATCTCAAATGCCTCATCATCTTCTAAATAAATAGATGGATATAAACGGTCCCCACTAAGACCAACAACCTCGGTTAAGAATTCCCAGGACCAAGCAATTGCTTCATGCTTAAAATAATCACCAAAAGAGAAGTTACCAAGCATCTCAAAGAAAGTACCATGTCTTGCTGTTTTACCGATATTTTCAATATCACCAGTACGAATACATTTTTGGCAAGTTGTTACACGCTTTCTTGGTGGAATCTCCTGTCCTGTAAAATAAGGCTTTAACGGTGCCATACCGGAGTTAATTAATAATAAGCTCTTATCATTTTGTGGTACTAAAGAAAAACTATTCATCTTTAAATGCCCTTTGCTTTCAAAGAAGTCTAGGTACATCTTTCTTAGCTCATTCACACCATATACTTTCATGGTTTGTCCTCCTGTTAGTTTCTATCTTTTTTGTGCCATCATGAAACGATGGCTTTTTTATTGTGATTTACTATCACGGTCATGAAATCCTGCAGGAAATACCTTCTACTCCGGCTAGGATACACATTCTTTATTCTTTTTTGTTGAAAGGTCGTTATTTCTATTTGATATTAACAGTATACGACAATATCCCACGGTAATAATCGCATCCTTTCGAACATACACCAATGATTAATTATAAAGATTTTACAGTCTTTTGTCAACTTGAAATGCCCAGTAAATCAAGGAATCCGTGCATTTCTAGGGCTTTTCTAGCTTAACCGAAAAACGCCAATACCGCAATTTAGATAAGTATAACTTTATTACTATTTAGAAGAATAGAAAAGACACATCAATTAGAAGTATTTAAATGCTTCCCTTTCGTAGCCACTCTGGTTCGCATCATCATCTAGTTCTACATTTTTACCAAAATGCCCAGATACGTCTAAATAAGTATACACAAGAAAAGCACCTAGAATTCTAAGTGCCTTTTCCATTACATTTTATTATCTTTTCTAGAGTATTCTATCCCCATAATTATTAATTTAACATTATGGATATAAAGATTGAAATCGTCATTTCTATTTTCTGCTTACATCTTTCTTATTTTCCAATACGCTCTATACTGGCCTCTTTCTTCATCCGAGAGCCTAGAATACGTTTCATAGGAAATATTGCATGGTAAAAGGCTATGATTACAATGAAGACAGACCGCCTTACTCCGTTTTGATACTAGTCTATAATTATAACAGATTGGACAGATGTAAACTTTTAACATGGGTATGTCTCCTTTCTAACAATACTAAGTATAATAAATATGGTATATTTTGTAAATAGTTTTCACCATATTTCTAAATACTTTTTTTCACCATGATAGAATCCTCATAAAAAGGTGAACTATGATACTATAATATATATAGCCATATTAAAAATTAATTAGAGTTTTTGATCATTTATAATGTGTATATACCTAATTAAAAGAAAACCCTACATCAGAATGCATGGACATGTGGTCTTGTATTTGACTTTATGGAATACGATATTATTATTACAAGTGGTAAATCA
>DPVV01000359.1 GCA_003526525.1 Lachnoclostridium phytofermentans
TGATGGATACCTTACATCATACAGAGAATGGTGCAGCCTTGGCGGCGAATCAAGTCGGTATCTTAAAAAGACTCATTGTTATAGACTACTGTAATTATTATTATAAATTAATAAATCCTAAAATAGTGGGTTCCAGTGGAGTGCAGGAATGCATCGAAGGATGCTTGAGTTTCCCGAACCATTTTGTTAAAACTATTCGCCCTCAAAAAGTAACTGTTCAGGCACTAAATGAGAATGGCGAAGAAATATTAATTTCAGGAGAAGGCGAGATGGCAAAATGTTTTTGCCATGAGATTGAGCATTTAAATGGTGAAATCTTCTTGGATAAGGCTATAGAGGAAGTAGATTTAAATGATACGACTACTGTATTCCTATGAGGATGAAGGCTGGTTTCCTGCTTTCGTTGAAGGTACTACAAGGCCCATGTATGGAAGTTTAACAGGAGAAGCACATGAGGATACTATGATTCATGAATTTGGCTATCTGGGATTACCAGAAACTTATCGTATCATTATTGTAACAGAAAGCGGCAAGGTAACTGTCTCTGATACTTTTACTAGAAAGGTCTTACAAAGCAGTATTACCTATGATTATCTTAGCAATCAAGGTACTACCCCTCCTCTACTAACTGCTTATATTGTACAATTTTTTTCAACATGTATACCAACACTCCTCATTGAATTCATTGTACTATTATTATTTGGTTTTTCAGTCAAGAATAATTATAAGGTATTCTTAACGGTGAATATCACAACACAGCTCATCATGACAGCCATATTAGGTGCGACTATTATCTATAAAGGTTCTTTATATGCTAACATAATTCTATTTTCTGTTGAATTATTTATATTACTTTCAGAATCTATTATTTATTCTAAACTTTTAAAGGGCTATACTGGAAAAGAGAGAGTTTATTATGGTGTTGTCGCTAACTTAACAAGTTTCATCGTTGGCCTATTTCTGCTATCAAAACAATATGAAATGATAGTATCTTTATTGTCTATAAGGTATTAATATCTATTCAGCACTATCAGTCAATAAAATATCTATCAGATAGCAACTCTGGTTTTAAGTGGTTTTGCTTCGCTTGACACACAATATCATCAATAAAAACATGTTTCACGAGATAATCCTTGCCAATAAATAAAGGTGAGATTCCAAAGAAGCTCACCTTTACTAACCTTATTCTAAACTAAATATTGACCATAATCATCTTTTATAAAACCAAAAATAATTCTAAATACATCGATAAAATAACCAAATCCCAATAATCCAAACGTAAAAAAGTATAATAGAAACATCTTATAACGTTTTAAATATAAATAATGGAATCCTAAATATCCAAAAAAGAAGCAAAGTAATAAAGCTGTCCCCCGTTTCTTTTGAGGTACTATAATCTCTTCTGGCCCATTGTAAATATGAATCGTATCTTTTCCTTGCTTATATTGTTGCTTCCAAGATTTATTATTCGATTTTCCTAAACTTGTCGATAAAATATCATTTACTAAATCATTAATATCTTCCGAAAGTTCATCGGATATTTTATCGGATGATATATTGATAGATCTTTGAAACGTTTGACTTTGAACCGTTTTATTATGATATGTTTGGCTATGAGATGAATAGTTTTGATGCGCTTGATTTTGATGTGCTTGTTGCTGCTCCTGATTTTCTTTAAAGGTAGAGCCACAATATAGACATTGAATTCCCTCTACTCTTGCACCGCAATTTGGACACTTATCCAACGTAATTTCCCCCTGGTAACAATAAATTATATTTAATTGTTGTTACATTATTTTACCATAAATCATTAATGCAAGCAATCGAAACTAACTCCATATCAAACAAGCTATCTTTAAAGTACCATCTTTTTTTACAATCGACATATTAAAAATTCCATATTCTTTTACTTCCTTACCACTGATACAATAGCATTTTTCATATTCGCTACTTGTCAGAGTGCTTATATCATTTTCAATTATTTTTACGTTAACTTGTTTTTCTTGAAATCCATTTTCAAAGTACTCTGGATGAAATTTTATTAATGATGTAAATTCTGAAACAAATTCATCAATAGTTTTTCTATGATAGCACCCAACTTTGCATTCGAATAAAATCGCATCACTTAAAAAATACTCACGAAATGCTTCTTCCCTCCATTCTTCTCCCTTGTCAAATGATATTGTTTTGTAAAAATCTTTTATAAAAGTATGTAACATATCAAAACCCCTTTACATTCTTTATGAAACAATGTATTCTCCCCAAACACTTTCCATGAATATTCTTTATTTCTTTATAGCCTTTTGATACCAATTTCGGTAAATCTCAATTTGTTCATTAAAATAATTGTCATTATACCAGCAGCAACCTGCATTTCGCTGCATTACATCAGCATGAAGCCCCATTAACCATAACTGCCTTAATGCAATAAACACCTCAATCGATTGCACTTCTTGAACACCAAGTAATCGTATCTCTTCATACCCCTCAAGCAATGCTCTCCATTCCTCACCTTCTAAATAGTCATTATTTTGATACGATTCATTCCATGCATAGACACAGAGATCATAAGCACGGTATCCATATCCCATACAATCAAAATCAAATATTACAGGTGTCATTTCTTCAAAAAAGATATTACCACTATGCAAATCACCATGGCAAAATCCGTAATTTGGTTCTTCTCGCTGTAACTTATCTTCAATCAACTTTCCAAGCTTTTTACTTGACTCTACTAGAAATTCATAATCAGTCTCACGATTCTTTAAATATGGTTGTATCCGCTCTAGAGGTTCACTAATTAATGCCGTCAAATCTATTGGTTTCCTACTACATAGGTAATGTTTCTCGTCTGCTCTTTGATGCATTTTTGCAATGTTTCTACCTAGATTTCGAAAACAAGTTTTCTTATCTTCCGAAGGCTTATTCTTGACCTCTGTAAAAAGTACACCATATCGAGTTCCTTCCGGAGCATTGATTTTCCAAAGAAAAGTACCATCCTTTGCTCTCACTGGACGTACTACAGGTAGTTCTATATGTAATAAATCGAGAAGAATATTTATCTCTTCCTCATAGTCTTTCTCATCGTGCATCCCAGTTTGGGAAATTCGTAAATAATAATATTCCATCGAAGTTTTTATTCGGTATATATCATTCATTCCACTATCAAAGAACTCACATTGGATATGCTCTATAACATCATAACGCTTTATTAATTCATCCTTTATTGCATCTGGAGATAGCTGAGAATATCGAACTTTAAATATAGAATCCATAGCATAATCAATCCTTTCTATTTTTTAGTCAAAGCGGGTAATCGCAATCCGTTTACGCT
>DPVV01000131.1:0-549 GCA_003526525.1 Lachnoclostridium phytofermentans
TGCTTGTAACAGATTGAGCTTCAACAGATGAACCGCTATAAGCCTTAATGTTTGCCTGTACTCGATAAGAGTAGCCTTTACTTACACTGTAAGTCTCGCTTAGGCTTGTCCGGTGCGATTCACTATTGGCAGTGAAAGTTTTAATTGTGACCCAGCTACCACTCTTATATTGTTGCAGGTTGGCACTGATCTCCACACGAGTTGTTGTTCCCTGGTATCCATAGACGTCACAATCCACAGTGGCAACACCTTTGGAATTGATGTACAAAGTGCCATTGGCCTGTATGATATAATCCATATACGGTGAAATGGTAAAATACGCCGCAGACGGAGCCAATACATTAGGTTCAGTAGCAAAAACTTGCACACTACCGGAACACAACATCAAGCTGCAAAGTGTCAAAGATACAATACGTTTTTTCATAAAAATCCCCCTCTCTTAGTTTGTTACAATACTAACGAAAGAAAGAGGGGATTTGTGACACTTGTAAAAAATATTTAAAATTATTTTTGGATGCCTTATTTTTGCCTTAATTGCCAAAGTAAATT
>DPVV01000131.1:739-15091 GCA_003526525.1 Lachnoclostridium phytofermentans
CCTTAATTGCCAAAGTAAATTCCAATTTTCCCAGTACCAGACCAGAAGTTAATTTGGCAAACTTTTTTCTGGAATTAAATTTGACAAACTTTTATGTTTTCTCTCAGCCATGCTATAGTTATGTTGATGTGTCCTGGTATTTAAGGAGGTACCAACAATGGCTAATCAAAAACATTTAACACTCGATGATCGTCATACTATTGAATCTATGCTGAAAGCAAAGTCTTATTTCAGGGAAATCGGACAAGCTCTGGATAAAGATCCCTCGACCATTTCCAAAGAGATTCGTTCTCATTTGCTATTTCGACGGGTTGGAGGCATGCATGTGAATTACAATGCTTGTGCACTCCGTTTCTCTTGTCTGAAGAATCATCTCTGCATAACCTGCCATTCTGAACGTAAATATTCGTTATGCAAAAGATGCTCTATGTGTAATGCTTTTTGTAAAGACTTTCAGGCACAACCCTGTTCTAAGCTTCTTAAACCACCTTATGTCTGTAATGGATGTAACCAGCGGTTGAGTTGCTCCCTCGAAAAACGACTATACTCTGCAAAAGATGCTCAAAAGGAATATACACAGGTTCTCTCTGAATCAAGAACCGGCATTACTCTTTCGGAAGCTGAAATCAGACATCTGGATGAACTTGTTTCTCCTCTCATTCGACAGAAACAATCACCACACCATATCTGTGTAACCAATCTGGACTCCATTATGGTAAGTGAACGAACAATTTATCGGATGATTGACTCACGAATTATTACTGCTATGAACATTGATCTTCCAAGAAAAGTTCGCTTCAGTGCTCGCAAACAGACTGTACATATGAAAGTAGACAAGGCTTGTCGCATTAACAGAGATTACAAATGCTACACATCTTTTATGGAGGAACACCCTGATACACCGGTCACCCAACTTGATTCTGTGGAAGGCAAAAAGGGCGGAAAAGTGTTGCTCACAATTCACTTTGTAAAAGCAGAAATGATGCTAGCTTTTCTCCGAGATCATAATGATTCTCAATCCGTGATTGATATTTTTGAGCATCTTTATACACTTTTCGGGCATGAGACATTTCAGAACCTTTTTCGTGTATGTCTTGCTGATAATGGAAGTGAGTTTTCTAATCCAAAAGCAATTGAATTTAATGCACTTGGTATTCAACGCACACGCATGTTTTACTGTAACCCGAGTGCTCCATATCAAAAAGGATCTGCAGAACGAAACCATGAATTCATCCGCTACTTCATTCCAAAGTGCACAGATTTTGAGCCTTACACTTTGACAGATATCAAACTCATGATGGATCACATAAATTCATACAGGCGGGAAAGTTTAGGAAACAAATCTCCTTACGAAATGTTTAAATTTCTTTATGGTAATGAGGTGTTGGATTTACTTGAGTGCCACCTAATTCCTCCCCAGGAAGTGACACTCAATTCATCCATTTTTCATAAGGAGGTGCAGTCATGAAATACGATAAGAAATCCTGTGATTATCAAGTAAACATGGAAGCATTCCACGAAATGGATAAATGCGTTCCTATGACCAAACCTGAGCGAGATGCCCTTCGCATATGGGTCAAAAAAGGCTATGATCTTGACACGAATCCTTGGGACTATCTTGACTCTGATGGCTTACCTCTGAATTACCTCCAGGCTTATCGCTTGGAATACGGTTATTTCAGCGGTCCATGGGACTACTGGAAAGGACCGGAACATCAAACTTACTGGGATGACACTCTCAAATACTTTATCCCAAAGGATGACTTCTGCTAATTAATTAGTCTCACCAGGACACGGTTGTATAACAACTCTTTTGACGGATGGAATTTACTCTAGCAAAAAAATCGACTAAATTTCATCTGCGTTATAGTGCGCTCTTTTTTCCTTACTTAAGATGAATTTTACACCATTATTGACGGAAAAACACCTGTTTCAGATTAACTTTTTAGTATCAATATCTCTCCATCCTCACAAACAACATCAATCACCAAAATTTAATCTGGCAAACTGGAACTTGCCTTGTCAATTGACCTGCCTTATTTTTGGATGCTTTCTGCCATCTTAATGATTTCACTTTCATCGAGAGAACCAATTAACGAGTAAACATTAAAATTATCGTACCAGTAAATCTGAGTAACACCTTTATTAATAAATATATATCCCTTATGAGTACCAATGGCGATCTCTTTGGGTTCTACAGTTTCCGAATCAAAGATGAACTCACTTTGGCTGGAGAGCTTTTGTAAGTAATAGATTTCTGCTCCACTCTCATTGCAATATATAATAGAGTTTTTATATTCGCTACTTGTTTGTTTAAGAATACTATATCCATCTGGAACATACGTAGGAAAAACTAAAGCCAAAGTATCGTGACCAGCATTTTCATCGCTGTGTATAACGATGGAAGTCAGTTCTTCACAAACTTGTGTTATGAACTCAAAGAAGCGGATACGATAGGCTTCCACACTCATAATTGTTCCAAAGGTTAAAGACAACATAACAAGGAATATAGTAGCAGCTATTTTCATCCGATGAACAAATCGCCTCATACTTGGTGTTCTTCGTTCGTATTTAAGCAGTGCTTTCATCTTTCTATTGAAACCTCTTGAAAACTTATGTGATAATTCATTTTCTGGTGGAATCTTCTCTAACATTTTCTTTTCTTCCTGTGGCACATTGGCGTAGAGAAATTCATCGTGAATCATTTTGTCCATTTTGGCTCACCATCTTTCTGTAATAACTGACTTAACTTTTTCTTTGCACGAGAAATACGCTGACGGACATTATCTTCTGTAATATCAAGGATTTGAGCAATTTCAGAATCATTATATCCTTGTGAGAACTTTAAGCGAAGAATAGTTGAATAATTTACTGGTAGACTTGCAATAGCAGCAGAAACTTCATCAATTACTTTATCTTCTGGTGTGGTATTATTTGATATATATATTTCTAGTTCATCAAATGAAAGCGTATTTTCTCGTTTTTGTTTACGATAAATGTCTATTGCAACGTGTTCTGTTATAACAACGAGGAAAGCCCTTGATTTGTGACAGTCTTTTTCATTTATTTTATCCAAATGGTCAACAATGCGCAGAAAAGCTTGGTGAACAGCATCTTCTGATGAGTGGTGATCTTTCAAAATACGGTTTGCAGCATAAAACATCGTTTGCTTATAAGAAAGATAAATGCGTTCAAATTTGCATTTATCTTCTTCAGTTTCTATTAAGTTTAAGTAAATCAGCATCATCTCACCTCACTGGTAATAATAAAGTCATAGCAAAAAGCTATGCTATTTCTTATAAAAATCTTCATCTTAGTTGGAGAAGAAGTTCCTCCTTTACATCGTTCAATCCAACTATTGATGCATGAATAAAATTCTAATTACTTTGTATAGATATTCAATCTCGACTTTTCTTAAAGCATAATATAAATATTCATCCGTTACTCAATAATAAAATTTTATATTCTTTTCATAAATGTATAACACTTTTGCTGAGCTCATGATTCCTTGCTAGGTAATACTTTTATGAATAAGAATTAACTACATTAGGTGCTATCCATGAACATATTGCTAGGCTGTTAAAATTGTGTTATATACGGTATTTTGTTCTGTCATCGAGAACTTTAAGTAGCATATTAATAGTTGAAAATACCACCTCAACAACAAATTCAGGATTATTAACTAGATTATGTGCAAACGAGTTTCTGAAGTAACCGCATAAACAGGTACAATAATTCATAAACTGCAGTCTTTTCTTTTCATCATCATCAATTATGAGAAATCCACATTTTGGTAAAAACAGTTTTTTGACTAATGCGTCTCCATCCAAATTATTTGGTAATGAAAATTTTCACAGCTCTTTACTTTAAAATAATAAATGATTTTCTTATTGCTGAGTCATACTCGCAATTACATATAAGACATTAAGATTCTTTTCGTAACTCACCATCTAAATGTGGAGATGCCTTTAAGTCGTCATAATATAATTGTTTTATTGTGGGTAAATCAATCTTTATTATATCATTAAGATTACTTTCGCCATATGTACATGGATCTCTTCATAATACATGATAAATGTCTACTAAAGATACTTATCCTATCAGTATTTATATGTTCCATAGATCTTCTTAACTCATTAAATTTACTCCCTAATAAACTCATTTTTAGTTCAATTTCTTCTAATCAATATCCTTTTCTTCGACTTCTAGATTCTTCATTAATGAGTTAGCTGTTTTTTCTAAAATTCTAAATATATCCTCAATCATATACTCTTTAATTAACATTACTCACCCTCCTTTTCTTCTGTATGCTAATGATAAATTCTAAAACTTCTAGTTGATAAATACACCTAAAGTTTCGGATGTCCATCTCTTCTGAAATGGACATCCGAAGCTAAATCATTTTATTTTTAACTTTCTAGCCTGTTATTAATCTTAATATTTAAGAATTGTGTTTTACTAAAATTATCTTACCTCTATCATAACTATATCAATATTCTAATTTACTTGTTTAATGATAATATAGCATAATATTCCATATTATGCGAACTATTCTTACAGTTTTAAATTATTCGAATATGAAACTATCACTTAATATGCTTTTATATATTAAATTATTTATGATTAGTCTAATTTGAAGATTATTCTCTACACTTCTAAATTCTTGTGATCTTCATTGAATCACCAGTTTGCCCTCAGAAATATCTGCTATTTTAATACACATAGTTTGAAAAACATACATATCATTCACATGTTCCCTGGTATTATAATTTAGTCCTAGAACATAAAATAAGGCTTGATGATAACAATCATCTGTTTATTCATAAAAACACCTTGCAAAACAAGTTAAAACGAATTTCAGAACGAACAGGCTATGACCCTAGGTCGATTCGTCACTCTTCCCTCTTTTACATAGCAATTTATCGGGATATTTCTGATAGTATGTAGGATATATAATGATTTAAAATCGCAATTATTACAATCATAAATTATATGACATGATATAATGTAAAAAACTACATAGTGAATTAAACAATGGGTAATTCTTTTGGCTTTCTATTAAATTTTTCTAATAGAAAGCCTATTTTAAAATTTAATTCTAATTTTAGTTACATAAACATCCAAACCTCCTTATTGTGTATTCTTCTTTATGTAATCAAGCCTTCGCTACATTGTTCACGCCATTTCATTAACCAATTAAGTTGATTATCTAGGAATTCTACATCAATGCAATTAAGTCCATAGATTTCAACAATTGTTGCTTGAAGCTGGTAATGATAAACTGCTATTAGATCATAAAAAGAATTAAGTTCTTCCTCACTAAGTGAACGATATTTCTTATAACCCTTCAGAAAAGACTCATATGTATTTTTGGAATTCTCATATCCATTTTTGGAATTCTCATATCCATTTTCATTAAAATTAAAATAATCCGTTGAGTTACACATAATCATTATGTCATACAGTGGGAATGCATAGGATGGAGTATCAAAATCTAATATATAGTATTTACCAGTAGTGGTCCTTAGTAAATTACCACGATGCAAATCTCCATGACTGTAACCGCGTGGAAGATTCTTTACATTTTCCCAAAGTACATTTCCATATTCACGAAACATATTGATTTTGGATTGATCATAGTTTTTTTGTTCTAAAATTCTTAAGATAGCGGTCAATAAAAATTCTTTACCGTGTTCAGGCAAGAGCTCTTGATATTTCTGTATAGTGTTATGTAGCTGAGCAACAAGCTCTCCTATTTTTTCAATATCCTCACCTTCATTAGGCTCCCTACCTTCGATAAATTCAAATAATACGATAAGGGTTTTCTTATCAAATTCGTCTATTTCTACATATGGAAGCCCTTCCTTAGTATTAATAATACGAGGTGATGGGAAGCCATTTTTCGTGAGAAAAGATATAACACTAAGTGATTGCTTTGCTGTATCCATAAAGGCGGAAGGAATAACCTTCATAAAATAGTTCGCATTATCGCTGCTTAAACGATAAGAAATACAACCACCTTCACGTAGTAATCCCATAGATGTAAAATTTATATTATATAAATTATTTAGAATATGAAGCATCTTTTTATCTTCCTTCATCTTACCTCCAAATAATAAAATAAAATATAACATTATTTTACTATATGCATTTTACAATAACAACCTCTTATTAAGTTCGGCTTTGTGGCGATATAAATTCTATCAAAATGCGACCGTAAGGAATGGGCTGATAAATATTTTAAGGATGATTTATTTTGCGGATATAAATATATACCTGAAATACTTGAATTTTATAAATTCTATGATAAAAATAGAATAAATTATAAAACATTTGATGATTTCTATCCGACTCTTTTAAGTGTATTTAAGGAATCTATTTAAATCCCACTAATAAGTATCGAACACATTATTTATACATTTGTATACTAAATTGATTAAGTAGATTATAATGTAACAAAAGATGATACCTTATACACGTTAACGGATATTACAATAAAGGCTAGGCTATCATTAGTATTTACTGTCCTACCATGTTATAATAATTACATTATATGTAAGGAGGTATGAAGGCATTGCCCTATTCAGTATTATCTTTAATAAATTTATGTTTATTTTTGGCAGGAATATTTAGCTTTGTTCTGTTTATCATTGTTATGCTTAAATTAAATAAAGCGCTCGATATTTGGTTGGAACGGAACAGAAGAAATTAAGTGGTTATTAGTGAAGTTAAAAAATGGGAAATATACTTTACTGATCTATATTATCAATTTAAAAACTTACATAAAAAGAACTCTCAACATGAAGAAATCGATAATATACTTCGTTATAAAGTAAATTTATAAATTAAAACAGATACCTCATTCTACGGGTATCTGTTTATGTTTTTTGTTTACCTATATAGCAATAATTGTGAATTTTTCGCTTTCGCTGGCATGGCCCTGGTTTATAGGAATTATTTATTTCTACACACTCTAAATCCGTGATCTCCTCCAAAACCATTGGCTTCGAACTTACCTCGATAAGAGATCTCACAACATTTGGAATCTCCCATCCAACCGCCACCTTTCCACACGCGGTAAAATCCACTGCTATGTTCCGCATCTTCGTACCAATCAAAGCACCATTCTCTTACATTGCCTGACATATCATATATTCCTAACTCGTTAGCGTTCTTCTCTCCAATTGTTTTCGTAGAATTTTTATTGTATTCTACAATAGCCCAAGTCCAATCGCCAGTTAAATATGAATTTCCGGCATTTCTCCAGAACCAACCTACTTTATCTACTTCGTTATTTCCGCTGTATTTGTAATTCTTACTTTTATTACCTCCACTTGCAGCATACTCCCATTCTGTCTCAGTAGGTAAGCGGTATCCATTGGCTCCTTCATTGACAGTTACAATCCATTTGACGCTATCATACTCGCTCATATTATCGGGGTCCATCTTGTTCTTATCTATACCGTAATATTGTTCTAATCCTTCCTTTAAGCTTCTCTTGTTACAATATTCGATACAGTCATACCAACTTACCGTTTCCACAGGTAAATTATCACCTTTAAAAGTTGATGGATTACTTCCCATAACTTCTATCCATTCTTTTTGAGTTATTTCGTATTTACCTATATAAAAGTCTGGTATTGTTTCTTGTTTATCATAGTAATTTGAGTTTGTATTTACAAATGTTCCACCTTTAACTAGTATCAATCCATCCATTGAATTTTTCGAGCAAGCACTTACAAGTGTTATTAGGATAATAATAAGTATATAAGATAGTTTTTTCATAGAAATTTCTCCTTTTAATAATACGATTTATCGAATTTAGGAACGCTATTTTAGTTCCGAAACATGCGGTTTGTAGAAAATTAATAAATAAATTAATTATTAAAGGACTCTCTTGTACCCATACTTTGATATTAAATAATAATATACAAGTAGTATGTAGGTAAGCCTTTTGATATCTAGCTGACTTTCAATAATTTAGTCAGCAAACCAAACTTTAACTATTTATAATTGTTAACGATCAAACGGTGTTTGCTTTAAGGTACGGAACTGTTACCAAACCGTTACATTAGCACTACCACTACTTTGATATCCTTCTACGCATAATGCTTGATAAGACCAACTACTTCCTAAGTTCATTCCTTTGCTCTTCCAAGCATTAACGTGGTTGCCAAAATTAATAGATACGTTACTTCCGGTAGCTCGTTTTGATTGTCTAACACTCCAGAATTGTTGGAAAGTCTGTGTACCATCGATGGAAGGTGCATTGTATCTCATAGTTGTGTAAATATCATATGTTCCACCATCGCTAGATACTGTCCCCTTATTAGTTCCAGTAGGTCTATAAGTACCCCAACTATCTACAACATAATATTCAATGAGTGAATTTCTTGTCCAACCATAGAGAGTTAAATAACTATTACCAGATGGTGAAAATACACCAGCATTGTAATTAACAACTCTTGATGCATTTCCAGTACCCCAACCTTTACCTACAACAAAATTACCACAATTTGTCCAACTAACACTGTAATTACCGCCAGAACCATTAGTAGCTTTAACTGTTCCACCACCATCGGTCCAATTCTGCCAATAGTCAGTTGCTGCATATGCAGTTGATGCAAATAAGCCAGAAAAACTCAATGAAAGTACACAAAGTAATGCAAAAACTTTTTTCAATTTAAACATAATATAACCCTCCTATTATTTGAGTTTGTCTTCCACTTACCTACACACTATTTGGATATTATTTTTGTAAACCCCTCCTTTTCTAAGTAAAATTACATGGTTATTATTTTGACTATATAAATTTTCTTGTAGTAATTAATAGAACCATTTCTTCTTTGTTCAGATTACCATATTATGTAAGACTCTGCCTTTCATTCATTGCTGACTATAAATCAATCATTGCGGAATTATAATACAACTAGGAAAAATCATATTTTTTAGGTGTTCGTTGATACTAAAATGTTAAAAGACATATTTCTTTATGTGTTTTAAAACTGTGTAAGCAAAAGACATTTTTCATTAAGTAAACTATATAAACAGCTGCATGAAATCTTCTATCTAATCTGTAATAAGAATACAGAATACGGACAATCTACTCAAACAAATATTGATAGTTTACATATTAATATTATGACTACTTAATGGAGTTTATCTTATATAATGTTTGTCATAATTATTTTATCAGAATAATTTGGAAGTAAATTATGATTCTATAGAATTCCTATTCACTTTTTATCTCTTATATTATGACTTAACTCTCCTCTATTGTAATAAGAATTAACGACAATGTAATATGAGCGAATTTGGAAGTATTAGTAAGAGTTTAAGATGTATTAGAAAGGGTTTAAGATGTATTAAAAAGATTCTCCAACTTATAAACTGTTAGAATTAAAAATGGGTGGTATCTGATACCTATTTATTTTACATCTTGTGACCTAATATTCATCAATGTACACGAAAACAGTGAAGATCCTTTTAAATATGTTATCTGTAACAATGATTTATAGTGATATTTGGTATCTACAACATTGAGAAACTTATCTTTCTCATGTAAGATAAAGATAAGATAATTCTTGGTGGTTTACGTTGGATTATCCAAACATATTGAAGGAGGATTTTGTTATGTCAGGTATACCATTAATTATTGCTTTTGTTATTGCAATTATTATCATGATTATTGCAATCTCAAAGCTAAAGATTCATCCATTTATCTCGATTATGACCATATCTCTACTGTTTGGAATTGTTGCAGGAATTCCGCTTACCGACATTCCGGGTGTCATTGGTACGGGATTTAGTAATACCTTTAAGAGTATTGGTATCGTAATCATTTTAGGAGCATTAATTGGTACATTACTTGAAAAGACAGGTGCAGCACTTAAGATGGCAGACTGTGTTGTTCGCTTGGTTGGTAAGAAAAATCCTGAATTGGCAATGCTTATTATGGGGTGGATTGTTTCAATTCCGGTTTTCTGTGATAGTGGTTTTGTAATTTTAAATCCTATTCGTAAGGCGCTTGTAAAGCGTACAATGAAGTCCTCTGTTGCTTGTACAGTAGCTCTTTCCATGGGACTTTACATATCACATTGCTTTATCCCACCTACACCAGGTCCAATTGCTGCTGCCAATACACTATATGAAGGAATTGGTCAAGAAACAAATCTCTTGTTGGTAATGTTCTTCGGTGCTATTTGTTCTATCTTACCTCTAATTGTAAGCTATTTCTTTGCAAAATATATCGGAAAGAAAGTAAAAGCAATGGATGAAGCAGATAATAATGGTGGTGAATTAGTTCAAACTTATGAAGAACTAGTAGCTAGCTATGGAAAACTTCCAAGCGGATTCTTATCCTTTGCCCCAATTATTATCCCAATTGTACTTATGGGTCTCTCCTCTGCCCTTGCAATGGCAGGAAAAAGTGTGGCAGTTATCACTTTCTTTGGTACTCCTATTATTGCTATCGCAGTAGGTGTTATATTCGGCTTAATCCTACTGGTTAGTCAGAAAAAATCAAAAGAATTTTATGAGATCACTAATGATACCTTAAAAGTAACTGGACCAATTTTATTTGTTACTGCAGCTGGTGGTGTTTTAGGTAATGTAATTGCTTCTACTTCGATGGTAGACTTTATTAAATCAAATTCTAATACATTAGCTACACTTGGATTATTGTTCCCATTCTTATTATCTGCGATATTAAAGACTGCTCAAGGTTCATCTACAGTTGCTTTAACAACCACAGCAGGTATTATTGCTCCAATGCTTTCAACAATTGGTCTTGCTACATCTCCACTTGCAGCATTAACAGTAATCGCAATTGGTGCTGGTGCTATGACAGTTTCACACGCAAATGATAGTTATTTCTGGGTAGTTACAAACTTTGGTGAAATGAAAGTTGAAGATGGATATAAGACTCAGACTTTAGGAACACTCATAATGGGTATTTCCGCTATCATCAACGTATATATTGTTTACCTATTCATTCGTTAAAGTCACACTTATAAAATAAGCGCGCCAGAGCTTACGCTTTGGCGTTCTTTTAAAAAATATTGGTATAGAGAGGAGCCGTTTTCTTGAATCTTAGAAATGATGCACAGCTTATTATTGATGCAGCGATTAAAGCAGCACTTCCAGACAGCGCAGTTAAAAAAGCTTTAGAAGGACATGGATTTTCAGGCGGTAAGCTACTGCTTATTGCTATTGGTAAAGCTGCTTGGTCTATGGCAAAGACCGCTTGTGATATACTAAATGACCGAATTGATGATGGCGTAGTTATTACAAAGTATGACCATGCGAAAGGAAATTTGCCTCATGTTCGTATCTATGAAGCAGGACATCCGGTTCCAGATGCAAATTCATTTAGTGCTACTGAACAGTCTATCAATCTAGTACAAGGACTAACTTCTAATGATACCGTGCTATTTCTTATCTCTGGTGGTGGATCAGCATTATTTGAAAAACCTTTGATTCCAAATGAAATGCTAGAGAATTTAACAAAAGAATTACTTGCCAGTGGTGCTAATATAGTTGAAATGAATACCATACGGAAACGTTTATCTGCTGTTAAAGGTGGTAAATTCGCAAAGTTATGTGAACCAGCTAGGGTGTTTTCTGTTGTATTATCGGATATTATTGGAGACCCACTAGATATGATTGCATCAGGACCAGCTTA
This sequence comes from Lachnoclostridium phytofermentans, assembly GCA_003526525.1. GTDB lineage: Bacteria > Bacillota > Clostridia > Lachnospirales > Lachnospiraceae > Lachnoclostridium. The sequence goes on from DPVV01000131.1 coordinate 12,423, forward strand.
TCCGGATAATTCCACTTCTAAACAAGCCAGAGAGATTTTAAAAAGATATGGCATAACGGTTTCGAAAGAAATCGATGAATTATTAAGTATAGAACCTATTCATAAACTGAATAATGTTACAACAGAAATTACAGGAAGTGTAACACAGCTCTGTGAAGCTGCTAAAGGAAAATGTGAGGAACTAGGCTATGAACCAATTGTGTTAACTAGTAGTCTAAGCTGTGAGGCACGTGAGGCAGGTAGTTTTCTCGCTTCTATTGCACAACAATATAACCAGACAGAAAAATCTCTCGCTTTTATTGTTGGAGGTGAAACAGTAGTTCATCTAAAAGGCAATGGATTAGGAGGTAGAAATCAAGAATTAGCTTTGGCATCTGCTGTTGGTATTGCTAATTTAAAAGATGCAGCGGTATTTTCCATAGGTTCCGATGGAACGGATGGGCCCACCGATGCCGCTGGTGGTTATGTAGATAATAATACACAGAAGGTACTTTTAACAAAAGGGATATCCATATTTCATACCTTGGAACAGAATAATGCTTATTATGCGCTAAAAGCATGTGATGGTTTGATTATAACAGGACCTACTGGAACTAATGTGAATGATTTGTCGGTGCTGTTAATCAAAAGGTAAGGAAGTAACTAATTATTAGTCTATTTAAAGATTAAGTTAAAAAATATCTCTTCATTCATAATTTCTGAATGAATGCTATTTAATCATGGATTCTATCTTTTAAAAATTTTTAAATATTAGGTTACTGCACAAAAAAACTACGAATTAATTTTGAGATTAGTTCGTAGTTTTCTACTTGTAATACTATATAAATTACAGCAATTAATGCGTTAAATCTAATTCCTGAATTTTTGTAATAATGTCATTTGCGTTAATTATATTATATTGGTTTCCTAGTATCTTCTCTATGTAAGAATCCTTATTATATCTTGTAGAAAGAAATACCCTATAATTATTTGCCCCTTCCTTACTGTATAAGCTTATTATTATAGATTCTTTACTGCTAAAGGTGAAAGTGCCTGGTTTTAAAGTAAAGCCTCTCTGTACTTTTAGTTCATTTAGGATCTTTATTAAATCGTCAACTTGATTTTCTTGTAAGGCAATCTCTTTCTCACCGTATAATTCAACTCTAACATTAAAGTTACTATTATCAAAATTAAAATTAAATGGAATAAAGTAATAAATTGTACAAAGTAAGCAGGTAATAAACACGACTAATGAAATTAATACTTTTTTATGGATTTTAGTATTTTTCTTTTTTAAATTACTTATCACATACATTAACGATAAAATTGTAAAGAATATAATAATGAATCCCATTTAATTTCCACTCTACCTTCCAGTTATAATCATCATCCGGTACATAATATGCCTTCTAAATATTTACAATCTATACTAAACAAATATGATTTGCTAATGCTTGTTCTATGTCTTGTCGTTGAATACCGATGTAACGCTGCGTTGTTGTAGTCGAGGATTGTTGTAACAGAATACGTACTAACTCGATGTTTGCATTATTATTTAGGTAAATTTCAGTAGCAAAGAATTTACGAAACGAGTGAGTGGAGATACCTTGTAAACCTAAATGATCTGCTGCAATCTTTAATTGTTTTTGCACCGCACGTTCGGAGATATCAAATAACTTTGCTCTAGGACTAATACCAAAATTAAGCGCGTACTCCTGAATAAACGTATAGATTTCTATCATTACGGTGAATTCTCTTTTTTTTCCAGTCTTCTGCTCGATGATATCCAAACGGTATCTATCACCGTCTTTTACGATACTAGTTAATTTTAGTTGAAGTATATCTGAAATTCGAATTCCTAGGTTCGCTTCTAATGTTAATATGGTAGCCAATCTATCGTTTGGTTTAAATACACTACCATCTTCTCTTACAAATCCCTCTTTGATTGTTTGTATAATCATTATGTATTGATCTCTTGTTAATGCTAAAGTTTTTTTATTTGCCATTCTTACATACCCTTTCTTTTCTAACTTCTATTATAATTTAAAGTTCGTTAAATAACAATACAAAAGTTCGTATATTAAAATGGCTATATCTGAGATAGGCCTAAACGCAATAAAGTTCGTATAATGATGATTATACGAACTTTAACATAATTATTGTTAGATGAAAAATTGATAGTTAGTGATAGATAATTAAATAATACTTATTATGAGATAAAAATATTGACGTAATAGTTATCTTTTAGCATCATAGCCTAAATATAACTAGGCTCTCAATTTTTTTCATTCTATTTGAGATATATAAAAATCTATTACATTTTAAAGATATGTAAAAATTAACCACGTTCTAAAACCGATTTTAAGCATAGCAAAATAAAAAATAGGTAATCTCCTATGGCTAGACTAAGAAAGTGCTTAAATAAAAGAAATAAAGCGTAAGATTGTGATTTGGTGCAAATTATGATATTTTTACTTGTAAGTGATGATTGTCACCTGTATCATATCAATTACCAGGTGATAATGATATATAGAGAGCAATTCAAAAAATTGGTATTGATTCAAACAATTAAGAGTAAATTATTCGTAGTAAAAACAAGAAAAAGACTGAGGCTAAAAAGCTCCAGTCTTTTTCTTCAATCATATTTCAATAATTTATTAAATATCATAAAATCAATTCTAACAAAAAAG
>DPVV01000293.1:0-6146 GCA_003526525.1 Lachnoclostridium phytofermentans
TGAAAAATCTAGATTTTTCACATTATCTACCTTGTTTTTACTTTTCTTTCGAAATCAAAAGAACAAGCATCCCCTGCTCAAAGATACCTTCTTCCTTCACCTGATACCGAACTCCTCCAAGATAAAGTTGATATTGAAACAGATAAGTACGATCAAACTGGCGACAGATATAACGATAATGTTCCTCAAAATTAAACCCTATCTTACTTGATAATTCCTTAAGACTCATATGTTTACGATGCAGAGCACTTTGATTTTCAAAAAAGCAGGAAAAATGATGATTCGATCGAATCTTTCCAGTTAATAAATCTACGATGAATACTTCTTGATTATTATCGTAAAGTACCGATAGCTCTTGATATAAAACCGAAGCAAGTTGTTTTCTCTTCTTTTCTCTTCTATGACGAAAAACAAAATATAGGACTGTCACGATAAAAGTCAGTCCCATAATGATAGAAGAAGTCCATAAAGCTACTCCTTCCTTCATACCATGAATAGGTCTTAGATATCGGATTTCTGCAGTTGCTATCTGCTCTATCTTTCTGTAATTATCATAAAAAGGTAGAAACATTTTCATAAATCTTAATAATACTTCCTGTTGGTTTGATATTACAATATACTCTTGTAATGGAAATACCACATCAGAAACTAGATACAGTTCTTTTTCCTCTTGTAGATACGATTCATAGGTACTATATTTTATCAACATACCTTCTATCTCGCCTTCCAAAACAGCATGGTATAAATCTGTAGCTGTATTAAAAAGTATAGTGTGTTCATCTAATATAGTATCTTTGATATAACTACTCAGGTACTCCTCTACTCCCCAGTAAGCGTATGGTACCTCTTCCGCAGTCATGTCTTTCTTCGTTGCGACTAAAACTAAACTTTCTTCCTTACTAGATAATATAGAAGTTGCACAATCTTTTACTAGTGGATGCCCAAATACGATCGAAAGATTATCTTCCTCCATTTCTGCAACAATGCTATTTAACTCCTCTTGTTTTACTGGTTGCAGAGGTAAGTTTATTTTATCGATAAGCAGGGATACCATCTCTTGATAGTACCCCTGTTGTTTTACTGTCGTAGCTTGTATCTCATCTACTCCAACTATAATATAATAAAGCGGCTGTTTTGTATCTCTTAGCTCCGATATAATATCTTGATTGTCCTCAATAAAATTTCTAAGACTAGTAATTTTATCAATCTTTTCTTCTTGACTAGGTTGGTCATACTTCATTCGGCCAACTCCTCCGATTATAAAATTTTCTTATATGCTTTTTATGATTTTACTTATATACATGCGTTTTTATAAAACATATCAATTATATAATACTATACTAGATACATATCGGCAACATTTCTTAAAATACTAATCGTACAAATTTCTTCTTTCCAATTTTTAAAACATTTTCTTGTTCTGTTAAGATACAGTCAATGTCCATTACCTTTTCTCTATTTAGCTGTACTCCACCTTGCTTAATCAACCTACGGAATTCACTTGCAGAAGAAACAAGTCCTTCGTTAGCTAATACCCCCGCAACTGAAGCTAAACTATCTTGCTCTTTTTCAAGTTTTATCACAGGCATATCCTCTGGGATCTCACCTTCTTTAAATACTTGTTCGAAGTATTCCTCTCCAGTCTTAACTCCCTCTTCTCCATGGTAAAGCTTTGTAATAATTCGAGCTAAGATAAGCTTAATATCTCTTGGATTTTTTCCCTGTTCCATCTCGCTACGTAATTTTTCGATATCATCAGGATGCTCATCTGTCACAAGTTCAAAGTAACGGAATATCAACTCATCTGGAACCTCCATCACTTTCTTAAACATAACCTGAGGAGATTCGCTTACACCAATATAGTTACCAAGACTCTTACTCATCTTTTCTATACCGTCAAGCCCTTCAAGGATTGGCATAAACATAGCAATCTGCTGAGACATTCCAACTGATTTTTGTAAGGTTCTACCCATTAAAATATTAAATGTTTGATCTGTTCCACCTAATTCAATGTCTGCTTTTATTTCAACAGAGTCATAGCCTTGCATTAAAGGATAGAAAAATTCATGCAGACCGATTGCTTCCTGATTTTTGTAACGATTCTGGAAGTCATCACGCTCTAATAATCTTGCCACCGTAGTACTGGAAGCTAATGCTATTACTTGTTCAAAGTTAAGTTTTGATAACCACTCGCTATTAAAACGAACCTCAGTTTTTTCTGTGTCTAAAACTTTAAATATCTGCTCCATGTAAGTAGCTGCATTCTCTTTTACCTGTTCATCGGAAAGAGGTTTTCTTGTCTTCGATTTTCCTGTAGGATCACCAATACGACCAGTAAAATCTCCGATAATAATAATTGCTCTATGCCCCAAGTCTTGCATCTGCTTGATTTTACGAAGAACAACGGTATGCCCTAGATGAATATCAGGTGCTGAAGGATCAAGTCCAAGCTTGATTGTTAGGGGTTTATTCTGTTCCACAGAAACCTTAAGCTTTTCTCTTAACTCCTCCTCGCGCATCATATCTAATACGCCTTTTTTAATAATTTTCATTTGTTCGTCCACACAAATCATGTCATTTCTCTCCTTTTCTTCACTATCCTATCAAGTTTTTATCGCTATGAAGATCAAAGACCGTTTTTTCAAGTCATGAGCATTCCTAGTGGAGCGTTTTATACGGTTTAGGTACTTTATTCCTCCCTAAACGCAAAAAAAACCGCCCTCTGAATTACATTCAGAGGGCGGGATATTATCACGCGTTACCACCTCAAATTTATTAACTGTTCGCACAGCTAACCTCTTCGAGTACTCATCTTTACTGATGGTTATACTCTAGCACGATAACGGGTGCAGGATACCGTCAACAGCCTACTTAAACTATTATAGTCGTTCGGTGTGAAGCTCAAAGATGTATTCAAAATCAGCTTTCTTGCGCCTCTCATCAGCCGGCAACTTTCTGTTAGATTACAATGATTTTTACTCTTTCTTATCATAGCCTATGATTTATTTACTTGACTTTATGATTATAACAAACGTAATCCTAGCTGTCAACCCCATACTATACCTTTTTATGACTCTGTTTTTTTCATTAAATACTTCTTTCCTTCACTAAAACCTTTGCCCCTTACTTCACTGACACGACTAATAACAACAAAGGCATCCTCATCTATTTGATGAATCAATTTTTCCACTCTATAAAGTTCCCTATTGGAAACTACACTAAGTAAAATGTCAGTCTCTTTTTCTAAATAACCTGTTTGCCCATGGAAAAGAGTAACACCTCTGTCAATTTCAGATATGATTGCTTCTTTTATAAGATCTACTTTACTACTTACTACTTTTAATTGCATCTTATTCGTACCAAACATAAGAAGCTTATCCAAAACAATGGTGTAGGTTAATACTAGAACAATACCATATAGAATCTTTTCTTTTTCTCCAAAAACAGCCTGTAGTGCAAGAATAATACAATCTGCAATATATAAAGTTATGGATACAGGTATATGAAAATACTTGTTAAGTATCAGTGGTGGTATATCCATACCCCCTGTGCTTGCACCCATCCTAATAACAAGTGCAATTGCTGTTCCAATACAGAGTCCACCAAAGAGAGTGCATAAAAAGATATCATTTGTTACTGTAAACTCTCCAGCTATATTTTGTAGAAAACCAAGCGCAAATGGAAAACAGAATGTACTCACTAATGTAGTCAATGCAAAACTTTTCCCCAAGATAAACAAACCTAACAAAAACATAATAAGATTAAAGCCAAATACAAAATAGGATACCGGCAAACCGGAAAAATAATTCACACTCAAAGCTATTCCTGTCGTACCTCCAGTAATTAATCCGGAAGGTAGAATAAAAAATACTACACCTGCTGCGTAAAGAAAATTACCAAATACGATAATTAACAAATTACGTAATAGTTTCACTCTTTCATAACCTCCATTTCTGTACACGCTTACTGCGCGACTGAAGTTTGCGCCAAGGATAACTCTGACACAAAAACTTTTGCTTGAATTAACTTTGTGTTTCAACCTATCATCTATAGCAATACCGCATTGGCAAACAAATTTGATACTGCAATAGAAAAAGCGTATAATGCTTTCTTAACGCTTAACCGTTCAAAAAAACGTCTGTTAGATTTTCCCTAACAGACGTGAATCAAGGCAACTGCCTAATACATCTTATAGATTTCATTCAATTTTATAAATTATTTATACCACAGCCTGATTGAAACATCAATACCATTCCTCTATGATTTCACCAAAAATAATAGCTATTCTACATTTCCTATGATATAATTTTTTTGGATAATTTATACTGTAGAGCAAAGGTTGTTTTTATGGAATAATAGTTTCCAGTAAATTTATTTGCACTAAATAAACGTAAGTTGATAGTTGATTTATCCAGGTGAAAAAATCATACTTATAGTTTTAAGAATGTGAAAGAAAACGAGAACGAAAGAATTTTCAATCTTTCACTTAGCAAGTTTGTGTTCGCGCTGCTTCCACAAACCTGAAGATTATCTTGCAAGCAAGACAATAAGTAGCGCAGAAATGAGGTTATATATGAACGAAAAATATGAAAAATTAATTCCACACTTAAACAAAATGATGGCATTAGAAACTGCATTAACCTTACTGCAATGGGATACCGAAACCCTTGCCCCAGTTGAAGCGCTTGAAAATACTGCAAAAGCTGTTGGTTTATTATCAGGTGAGTATTTTGATGCAATGGTAAATGATGATATTAAAAATCTATTACATGAATTATCAAAACCAGAGAATTTCGATGTCTTGGAATTCAATGAACAAAAAATCGTTAAGAAGCTGAATAAGCAGTTAAAAGAAATGGAATGCATCCCGCCAGAAGAATATAAAGCTTATAGTGAATTGACCGCAAAATCCAGTGCAATTTGGGCTGCTGCAAAAGAAAAAAATTGCTTTGCTGATTATGCTCCAACACTGGAAGAAATCGTTTCTTATAATAAGAAATTTGCTAGCTATCGTAACGAAGAGAACAAAGCCCTTTACGATATTATGCTAGACGAGTTTGAAGAAGGAATTGATATGAAGCAATTGGATGAATTTTTCGCAAAACTACGTACTGCTATCGTACCTTTACTAAAGCAAGTAGTGGCAAAAAATGATTCTATAGACAAATCCTATAATTCTTTAACTTATGACATAGGAAAACAAAAAGAGTTCTGTAAATTCATTGCAGAGTACATCGGATTTGATTTTAGACGTGGAGTAATTGCAGAAAGTGAGCATCCATTTACAACAAACCTACACAATAAAGATGTTAGAATTACAACACATTATTTTAAAAACAATCTCGAAAGTTCCATCTTTTCTACCATACACGAGGGTGGTCATGCAATCTACGAGATGAATATTGATGATTCTTTAACTCAAACACCAGTAGGCCATGGTTCCTCGATGGGTGTTCATGAATCACAGTCCCGTTTCTTTGAAAATATCATTGGACGTAGTATAGATTTTTGGGCACCACTGTGGGATAAATTAGCTAAAACATTCCCTGAGCAATTAAAAAATGTATCACTTGACCAATTTATCCTTTCTATTAACAAAGCTGAGCCAGATTTTATCCGTACGGAAGCAGATGAGTTAACCTATTCTCTTCATATCATGATTCGTTATGAAATTGAGAAGCTTCTGATATCTGGGCAAATTGAGGTGTCCGACCTACCACGTATCTGGAATGAGAAGTATGAAGAATATTTAGGAATTGTACCTCCAACAGATACACTTGGTGTACTGCAAGATGTACACTGGTCTAATGGTACCTTCGGATATTTTCCGTCCTATGCACTTGGAAACGCAATCGCCTCTCAAATCTATGCTTTTATACAGACGAAAATTGACTTCTCAAAATGCTTAAGAGAAGGAAATCTTAATCCAATTTTAGATTTATTAAAAGAACATATTCATAAATATGGCGCCACTAAGAATACCAATGAATTATTATTAGAGATGACTGGTGAATCCTTTAATGCTGATTACTATGTAGCCTATCTAATAGACAAATATACAAAATTATATCAGTTATAAGATCTTAATATAATAAAACTTTTGGTCAAACAAAACAAGGAAAAGCACGCTTCGTGAACTTTTCCTT
>DPVV01000293.1:6362-6571 GCA_003526525.1 Lachnoclostridium phytofermentans
CTTCGTGAACTTTTCCTTGTACTATATAACAATGGATGAAATCACTTGTATGGAGTATTATTCCTTACTTTTGATTTCATTTTTTTATTTTTACTTACTTCATTACAATTACTATCCTCATTAATTTATTATCTTTTTTAATTTATTATCCTATTTAATTTATTATCCTTTTTAATTTATTATCCTTTTAATTTATTATCCTTTTTGAT
>DPVV01000547.1 GCA_003526525.1 Lachnoclostridium phytofermentans
TTTCCTTTATATTATTTACTTAGGAATTTTTTTTACTTCTCACTCTTAATAATATCAAGATTTCGTTCCAGCGGTTGATCAAGTGCAATCTTTCGATATAGATTGGTTACTTCACCGTTAATTAGTATTTGTACCCTATCAATATTCTCTTCACTTATAAGTGTATTAACAATAGAGTAAATCGTCACTGCTTCTGTAGTTTTAGGCAATTTATTCAAAAATTCAGAACTTAAATCTACAGTACATATCCCATCTTTCTTACTTATTTTATTAAGAACAGTATTTTCTGGAACTGTCGCTCGCATTCCTGCTTTGAGTTCAATATCAAGCGGACCTGCAATCAATTGCTCTATAATAATCTGCTCGATCGGTATACTTCCGTTATATTCAATCGTTCGAACTGATTCTAATAACCCATCCCCAGTTTCATTGGCAAAAAAGATGGAAACTTGGTCTATCTGAGAATATGAGGTAAAATCACCTGCATTATCAAGAAAATTATCAGCACTCATCATACCAACCCAGTTTTCACCATCCAACATCAAAGGACGTCCATTAACATAAAATTCGACATTAGTAATCCCTTCAATTTGAGTAAATGTCTTTACGATAGCTGCCCTCATCAATACTTCGGAAATACCAGTAACATTATAATAATTAATATCAAACCCTAATTGTAACTGTCCTGCATCACCAAAGTTATAACCGAGTAATGTAATATCTTTGGGTTTTGCAAGTTTATAATCCGAATTCTGTGGTTCAATACTTAACGCTTTTAAAAACTCCTCAACCTGTCCATTTCTATCTGTACTTTGCAAATCATAAGGCTCGGATACAATTGCTGTTTCATCGTTGTTAATATAAAATAATTTTGTTCCAGTCACTGGTTCATTCACTTTCTTATGGCATCCAATAAGGAACAGGGAAAGGCAAAGAACGAACCAAAAGCAATATTTTTTCATATACTTTCCTCCAAATGCGATATTCTACCATATACATAGCATTATTCTTCCTATGGAATATAGCTGAGCGGAATTCGTAAGGTAAAGGTAGACCCCTCATTTTCCTGACTGTAAACTTTTATAGCACCATTGTGCATTAATACAACATTCTTTGTTATAGAAAGACCAAGACCTGTTCCACCAGTTTGCCTTGCTCTTGCTTTATCAACTCGGTAGAATCGCTCAAAGATGTTGCCTTGTGCAGATTCAGGAATTCCAATTCCAGAATCTGCTACTTTGATATACAAATATTTATGGTCTGCATTTAAGGAGACACGGACCCATCCGTCATCAACATTGTATTTGATTGCATTTTCAATTAAATTCGATATCGCAAGTGATAACTTAACTTCATCCACTTCAGCTAATACACTTCGAAAACTTTCATATACTAGCTCAATGTTTCGCTTCATAGCAATCGGTTTTAAACGTTTTAGTATAATATCAAGTAGCTCATTAATACTAACCGTTGCAATATGCATCTCACCTGTTTTTTTGTCAAGCTTAACTAAGGATAATAGGTCAGTGATGATATTATTCTCACGCTCGATTTCTTCATTAATGTCCGACATAAATTCACGGTATAGTTCAACCGGTGCATCTGGTTGATTTAACAAAGAATCTGCAAGTACTTTGATGGAAGTAATCGGTGTTTTTAATTCATGGGATACATTACTCACAAATTCCTGTCTGGATTCTTCTAATGTTTTCATTCTACCTAACATGTCGTTGAAGGAATCGGAAATCTTTTCAATTTCCGTAAATCCTTGTATATTAACTTCATCATCCATATATCCGTCAGAAACATGATGGATGGAGGTTATAATTGCTTTTAATGGCATTACCATATATTTCGAATAGAGAAAAGCTACTATAAATAACACAATTAAAATAAGCCAACAATAAACCATAGCCTCTTGTCCCATGTTACTTAATATTGCATATTCTCTTTCCAAAGAAACATTCATAATAATAACGCCTAGTGGTAATGGCTGATCCGATGAAATGATTGGAATCATAACTTCAGCTTTTTTTGTACCTAAATTTTTCTTTGTAGTAGTTACCCCTCTTAGGCATTTAATAACATCAGAGGATAGCAAAACCTTACCAGCTTCTTTTCCGTAAGTATCTGAAATTACTTTTAAAGTATTATCTACAACGAGAATCCTTCCATCATATTGGTCTGCTAACCATGACAATTGCGTTGTGATTTCATTCGACGATGCATTCGTTAAGAATCCGCTAAATAATATTTTGTTTGCAACATATGATCCATATGTTTGAACATTGTTTAGCTTTTCGTTAATACTTTCGTTCTTATAAGAGTGACTTAATACGGTCGTCAAAATGGCAGCCGGAACTAATCCGACTACCATCAATGCAATCAGCATATGCAGACGCATACTTTTAAAACTACTTTTAATTTTTGAAATAATAACCAACACCCCATTTAGTATGTACATACTTAGGCTCGCTAGGATTTTCTTCAATCTTCTCTCTTAAGCGGCGGATATGCACATCCACTGTTCTGACATCGCCTGGATAATCATAACCCCATACGATGTTTAGTAAATTTTCTCTGCTGTATACTTTATTCGGATTAAGAACTAGCAATTCTAGTACATCAAATTCTTTCGCAGTAAGATTAATTTCTTTTTCTGAAATAAATACACGGCGACTCTCACTATCAATCTTTAGATCACCATAGACAATCGTCTTAGATGCTTCTGCTTCTGAAGCCTTTCTTGTATTTCTCCTCATAATTGCTTTGATTCGAGCTTTTACTTCTAAAATGTTAAATGGTTTTGTAATGTAATCATCTGCACCATATTCTAATCCTAGAATCTTATCCATATCATCACCTTTGGCCGTTAACATGATGACCGGCATATTAGAAAATTCACGAATCTGCTGGCATACTTCAAATCCATTCATTCTTGGGAGCATAACATCAAGAAGAACAACATCGTATTCTTTTTGTTTCGCGAAAACAAGTGCTTCTTCACCATCATAAGCACAATCTACTTCCATACCGTCTTGTTCGAGTGAAAAACGAATTCCCTTAACGATTAACTTTTCATCATCTACTACAAGCACTTTTTTACTCAACGAATCCACCTCTTTCATCTCTGTATCTGTTCTTTTCCATACCACTTTTACAAGGAAAAATCTTGTTCCTTGATTGTGCAATCTTGCCTATTTTCCTACTGTAATGAAGTCTTTCATTCGATTAAAAACTGCTGATTTAATTCCGGATATATTTTGAAGTTCTTCAATGGTTGAGAAAACACCATGCTCTGTTCGATAAGAGATAATACTTAACGCTTTTGCTTCTCCAATTCCGGGAATAGTCATAAGTTCTTCTTTCGTTGCTTTATTTATATTGACTTTTGTTTTATTAGAACTTTCATCGTTCTTTTCTTTCCCTATCGGGGTAGAAAGTACGACTTCTGCAATTTCTGCATCGGATAGCGTTTCCACTTCCTTTTTATTTGGAACATAAATTCTTTGTCCATCTGTAATCAAAGCGGCTTGATTAAAAGCATCTTCTGCTGCATCCTTCGTAACTCCTCCCGCAGCCTCGATAGCATCAACAACTCTTGCTTTTTCTGAAAGAGTATATACTCCAGGATTATTTACTTCTCCGCAGACATGAATAACAGCCTCTGATGACAGTTCTTGCTCTAAGTTTTCCTTGCTTACTTCTTTTTCATTCACTATAGTAATGTCAGCTAATTCTTCCGAAGTATCCTTTGGATCTTTTGGAATCTCTTGTTTCTTACCCTCATCATTTAACAGTACTACTTCGGGATCTGCCTTTCCACCAAAAACAGTACTTGAATAAATGCCCCCGGCAACTATAAGAGCTAATATCAAACAAAAACCTGCAATTTTACTTTTTTTCTCCATAGGATTATCCTTTCATTGATAACCTTTAGGAGCAATAGTCTCAATACACTACACAATAACATTGTACCTAATTAGATAGGTGAATACAAGTGGAAATAGCAAATATTTTTTGATTATTTATGACTAGAAAAATTTGTGATCTTTTTCTACTATTGATCTATTTTTCCCATTTAAAGGTTATGATACCTCCTATCATAAGTGCCAATCCAATCAGCTTTCTCCATTCAAAAGGAACTTTTTCCGTTCCAAAGATTCCGAAAAGCTCAATAATATAAGAAGCTACTAATTGTGCGGTCACAATAAGAATGGTAGCCTTTGCTGGACCAAGGGAACCGATACTTTGAATTACAGTAAATGTTATAAACGCTCCTATCGCTCCGCCGAGTAACATGTATTTATCCTGAATTCGAATCAGTTGTCCAAAGTTGCCTTCCCTACCCGTGATAAAATAAGCTGCTAAACAGACTATTAAAGCTGAAAATTGAACAAAAGAAGATGCTACCCACACACTTGTTTGCTTTGTAACACCTGTATTAAATACTCCCTGTATACTCATTAACGTACCTGAAATTAATGCTACAATCCAACCTATCATTATAAAACCTCCTAATTATCCTTACGCTTTCTCGCGCATAGTTCTCTTCAACGTTTGTAGTTTCCCCTCTTCTACCAAATTGTATGCGTTAAAGATGCTAAGGATTGTTACCTTTGGATTCTACTTTGTTAATTTCCCTTTTTCTGAATAAAGAAAGCCTAATTTAGCTCTCTTATAAAGATTACTAAATTAGACTTTTACTAATCATAAAATACTCAATCTATATACATTCTTTCATTATAGATATCATTTCATCTACTTGCTTCTTCTCTATGATCAACGGCGGTAAGAATCGTATCACATTAGTTCCAGCTGAAATTAAGATAAGGTTCTTCTCTAATGCACGAGCAATGATATCTTTGACTGGAATATTAAATTCTAAGCCAAGCATCATCCCTTTTCCTCTCAAATCAACAATTGAGCTATTTCCCATTTTAAGCTCCAGTAATTTTTCCCGTAAATAATCCCCCACATCATTAACATTCGATAAAATCTGCTCCTGTTCAAATAAGTCAAAAACTTTAGAAACAGCTGCAGTAGCCAGTGGATTTCCACCATAGGTAGTTCCATGATCACCAGGTTCTAGAGCATTTGCTACGAATTCTTTCGCTGCAAATGCACCGACGGGTACCCCGCATCCTAATGCTTTGGCGGTAGTAACAATGTCTGGACGTATTTCATATTGTTCGTAAGCAAACATAGTACCGCAGCGTCCCATCCCACATTGAATTTCATCTAAGATAAGTATAATACCTTTTTCATCACAGATCTTACGAACTTCTTTTAAATACTCAGGATCCGCTGGGTAGATACCACCCTCTCCTTGTATTGTTTCCATTAATATTGCGCATGTTTTAACAGAAATTTTACTCTTTAACTCATTCAAGTTATTATAAGGAACAAAAACAGCACCACCAATCAGTGGTTCAAAGGCATCTCTGTATTTTTTCGTACCAGTTACTGATAAAGCCCCAAGACTTCTTCCATGAAAGGAATGCTCCATGGCAATTATTTCACTATCTGCCTTACCGTATTTCTTGTAATAATACTTTCTTGCCAACTTAATTGCACCTTCGATTGCTTCCGTTCCACTGTTGGTAAAGAATACACGATCCATTCCAGTTGCCTTAAGTAATTTCTTTGCTGCAGCAAGCACAGGCTCATTATAAAAATAATTCGACGTATGAATGAGTTTATCTATCTGTTCTTTCAATGCATTGTTATACTCCCCATTACCATAGCCAAGAGCAAATACTGCAATTCCAGAAACAAAATCAAGATATTTTTTGCCATTAACATCGTAGAGATAAACACTTTCCCCATGGTCTAAAACAACAGGATAACGACTATAAGTATGCATCAGTACCTGTTCTTGTTGATTCATTATGTTCTCCATCCCAACCTCCATTCCTACGCACGTTCTTTGCGCATCTTAAATTTATGCCGAGTACGCAGGCACAAATTTTTCCGGTTGCCTAAGCCCTCCTACAACGCGTTTTCATGTTCAAATAGAATTGAATCATCATTAATTATTGCTGTTCCAATTCCTTTATTCGTAAAGAACTCAAGTAATAAACAATGTTCTCTTCTACCATCTAATATATGAACTCTTGATACTCCACTTCTGACTGCGTCAATGCAATTCTTAAGTTTTGGTAACATACCACCGCCAATAAATCCTTCTTGTATTAATTCATCTGCTTTTTCTAAGGTTAAAACGGAAATCAAGGTTGACTTATCATCCGGATTTTGATAGACACCTTCAATATCTGTTAAAAATGCTAATTTTTCAGCACCTATAGCAGTAGCCACCGCACAAGCAGCATCGTCTGCATTAATGTTATAAGCCATATAATCCTTATCAAGCCCAATCGGTGCAATAATAGGAATAAAATCATGTTTAATTAATGTGTCTATTAAGTCGGTATTAACTTCCGTAATATTACCAACAAATCCGATATCTACTCCGTTTACTAGCTTCTTTTCACAGCAAAGTGTTGCACCATCCTTACCGCTAATACCAACTGCTTTTACCCCAAGTTGTTGTACCATTTGCACTAAGTGCTTATTTACTTTACCAAGTACCATTTCAGCAACTTCCATTGACACTTCATCCGTTACCCGAAGTCCATCGACAAATTTTGATTCATGGCCTAGTAAGGAAACCCATTTACTAATCTCCTTACCGCCGCCATGGACTATAATTGGCTGCATTCCAACTAATTTTAATAGAACAACATCCTTTATCACATTAATCTCAAGTTCCGGGTCAAGCATAGCACTTCCCCCGTACTTTACTATGACCTTTTTATTATTAAATTTTTGAATATATGGTAACGCCTCAATTAATGTTTGTGCCTTTACTAATATCTGATCCATATGAAGTCCCCTTAAGTTAAATTTTTAAAACGATTCTTAGGAACGATAATCTGCATTGATTTTAATATAATCATAAGTCAAATCACATCCCCATGCTTTTGCAGAAGCCATACCAAGTTTCATATCTGCAATAGCTGTTACTTCCTTATCCGATAGAATCTTCGTTGCAAGCTCTTCGGAGTAATCAGTAGCCATCCCGTTTTCTACTAATTGCAACTTACCAAAGCTACTCTCTATGAATATATCCACCTTATCTGGATCAAATTCAACACCAGCGTATCCCATAGCACATAAAATTCTGCCACAGTTCGCATCATTTCCAAATACAGCTGTTTTGACAAGATTAGAGGTTATAATTGACTTGCTTAGTGTAATTGCTTGATCCTTTGTTGTTGCATTTATCACGGAAACTTCTAATAATTTCGATGCACCTTCCCCATCCCCGGCCATCATTTTTGCTAAGGTCTCTGTTACATAATGAAATGCTTCATAAAATAGATAATATGCCTCGTTTTTCTCCGTAATCATATCATTTGCCGCAAGACCATTTGCCATTACCATGAGAGAATCATTCGTTGAGGTGTCACGGTCCACAGAAATCATATTAAAGGTATCATGCACATCTGAACTTACAACTTCCTGTAGCATCTCTTTGCTAATCAATATATCTGTAGTCACAACACCAAGCATCGTTGCCATGTTCGGATGAATCATACCAGAGCCCTTACTCATCCCACCAACCGTAACTTTTTTATCCCCTAGTAAGAAAGTAACCGCACATTCCTTTGATATCGTGTCCGTTGTCATGATTGCCTCAGCAGCTAATAAACCTGATTCCTTCGTATCGGATAGTTCATCTACTAATTTCTTTGAACCCCCTTCAATTATTTTGATTGGTAATTGTTTTCCTATGACTCCAGTGGATGCTGTTAAAACTGAACTTATAGGTAATGAGAGTGCATCAGCAATGGCTTTTGCCATCTTCTCATTGTTGATATCACCAAGTTCGCCAGTACATGCATTCGCAACTCCACTATTTAATATGACTGCTTGAATTTCATTATCTTCCTTTAATAAGTTCATATCCCATTTTACTGGAGCAGCTTTTACTATATTTGTTGTAAATACACCTGCTCCCACTGCCGGAACAATGCTATAAACTTACGCCATGTCTTTTCTTTTTTTCTTAATTCCTACATAGATACCTGAAGCTTTAAATCCTTTCGCTGCTGTTACTCCACCATTGATAATCTCCATAAATATTTCTGTATAAGGAACTCCCCTCATACTCTCCCTTCTCTCCGTTGTCTTATCCGCTTCTAAAGTTAGATATGAATCACTGTTTTTCATTCATGACAAGGAAAAGTTCACGAAGCGTACTTTTTCTTGTTTAGATATTAAAATTAAGGGAACATTGGAACTAATTTAAGTCCTTCTTGTTCTGGTAACCCAAACATAAGGTTCATATTTTGGACTGCCTGCCCAGCTGCACCTTTTACCAAATTATCCATAGCTCCCATCAAAACCATTCGGTTATTTCGATGATCTATTACAAAATTTATATCCACAAAGTTACTTCCTTCTACCCATCGAGTTTCCGGGGTCATCCCTTTTTCTAAAACACGGACAAAATATTCCTTCGCATAATATCGATCATAGATTTCCTTTACAACCTCATAACTAGCTTGCTTCTTTAATTTTCCATAAGCAGTTATTAAAATACCGCGGTTCATTGGAACTAAATGTGGAGTAAAATTAATTGTTACGTTCTCTGACGCCATTAAGGAGAGTTGTTCTTCAATCTCAGGAGTATGGCGGTGTGTACCTACACCATAAGCCTTCATATTTTCGTTAACCTCACAGTAAAGGTTACCAACCTTTGTACCTCTACCAGCTCCTGAAACACCTGATTTTGCATCTATAATAATACTATCAACTTCAATCAATCCTTCTTTTATTAATGGGTAAATAGTTAAGATTGAACAAGTAGGATAACATCCAGGATTAGCAATTAAGCGGGCTTTTTTTATATCCTCTCTATTAATCTCACATAATCCATACACTGCTTCTTTTAGAAATTTCGGACTACTGTGTTTTATTCCATACCATTCTTCATAAGTTTTTATATCTTTCATTCGATAGTCCGCACTTAAATCAATTACTTTTACTTTCGATAAGATCTCCTCTTTCATCAGTGAGGCACAAAACCCTTGCGGTGTTGCGGTAAAGATAACATCTACCTGACTTGCTAGTTCTTCCATATTTTCATCAAGACATCTTTCTTCCACTATTTGAAACATATTTTGAAATACTTCCGAGTATTTTTTATCTATGTAACTCTTTGATCCATACCACGCAATAGAAACATCTTTGTGTTGTAATAAAATCCGCACCAGTTCTTGCCCTGCATAACCTGTAGATCCAATAATACCAACTTTAATCATAGTAACCTCCAATCTGATTCGTACTTCTACCATCTCCTAAGGTAAAATATTGTAAAGTGTACATAATTATACATTGACAATGTATATTATGCAAGCTTAATTTATATGTTCATATATAAATATTTATTATAGTACACATAAATAAAAAGGAAGAACCCCTAACTATACCGAGCATCTTCCTTTTTTTCTTAATAAAGAT
>DPVV01000295.1 GCA_003526525.1 Lachnoclostridium phytofermentans
ACTGGCACGAGAAATTAGAGCAATTCCAGGTTAAAACCCCAGATGATAACTTTAATCATATGGTTAATACGTGGAATGCGTACCAATGCTTTATCACCTTTATCTGGTCAAGAGCAGCTTCTTTCATGTATGCCGGTTTAAGAAATGGTTACGGTTATCGTGATACCGTACAAGACATACAAGGTATCATTCATCTTGATCCGGAATTAGCAGGTGAGAAAATTCGCTTTATGCTATCAGCACAGGTAGATAACGGCGGCGGTTTACCATTAGTTAAATTCAATCATAATGCTGGTCATGAAGATACTCCTGATGATGCTACCTATGTACAAGCAACTGGACATCCAGCTTACCGTGCAGATGATGCTCTTTGGCTATTCCCTACGGTATTAAAGTATATTTCCGAAACAGGAAATAAAGCATTTATAGATGAAGTTATTCCATATGCTAATAAAGATGTAGGAACTGTTTATGATCACTTAAAGCGAGCTATAAACTTCTCTATGGAGCGTCTTGGTGCACATAATATGCCTGCTGGACTTCACGCCGATTGGAACGATTGTTTGCGACTTGGTAAAAAAGGAGAATCTTCCTTCGTCGCACTACAGTTATATTATGCTATGACCGTAATTCGCGCATTTGCTAAGGAAAAAGATGATGATGAATATCTCGCTTATTTAGATAAAGTGCAATTACAACTTGGAGAAACTATTCAAAAGTATTGTTGGGAAGAAGATCGTTTTATCCGTGGATTTAAAGAAGATGGTCAAGTAATAGGTTCTAAGAAGGATCCAGAAGCAAATATGTGGTTAAATCCACAATCTTGGTCAGTAATCAGTGGTCTAGCTACCAAGGACCAAGCTGAAAAAGCATTAGAAAGTGTTCATCGTGAGCTAAATACAGCATATGGCTGCCGCTTAATGGCTCCATCCTATGTTGACCATGCATTTGACGGTGCTCTTGCTATCCTATTTAATAAATCAACCAAAGAAAATGGTGGTATCTTCTCGCAGCCACAAGGTTGGATCATCCTTGCAGAATCCTTAATGGGTCATGGTAATCGCGCTTATCAGTACTTTAAGGAAAGTTCTCCATCTTCTCAGAATGATATTGCAGATGTTCGTGTTCTTGAACCATATGTTCATGGACAATTTACTGAGTCGGTTGATAGCCCATTTGAAGGTCGTTCCCATGTGCACTGGTTGACAGGAACAGCATCAACCGTGATGGTTGGTTGCGTTGAAGGTATCTTAGGTATTCGTCCTGACTTCGATGGATTATTGCTCTCTCCATCCATACCATCCACTTGGAAAGAGGTTACAATTACTAAGATCTTCCGCAATAAAAAGTTAAATATTACGGTGCAGAACTTAGATGGTGTAGAAAGTGGTTACCGTGAATGTTACTTAAACGGAACAAATCTTTCCTCAAATTACATTCCTGCGGACTCACTATCTGAAGAAAATGAAGTTTTATTAGTAATGTAGCATATATTGGTTATTTCCATAATCCCACTTCATTTTATAAGTGGTAATTAAATCAAATTGTTAGTTTACCCCTATTCTATTTTTGCTTGTATTGAATATAATTCAGTGAAAAGAAAAGATAGGGGTAATCATATGAATATGGATATTATTACATTAGAAGAATGTGAACAACAATATGAATTTAATCAATGTACTACGATTATTAACAATGGTCATATTGATGGTTTTGAAGTAGACGAGTCTCAATCTCTCAATACCATTTATGTCTTACATACTCCCCTTTCTTAATTTTTCGCATAGTTTTTGTAAAAATGTAAATACTACGGACAAAAAGGAAAGGAGATTTTTCTCATGGAAAGTTCTAAAAATAGTAAAGCAACTCCAACCAAAAGAACAGCTTCCAATTGTTCAAACAATGTAGGTTTTACCAAGTCCAATGCCAAACAAGTCTATAAAAATAAGTCAATGCATAATGACTATTTTGAAGACAAAGAGGAAATCGACGAAGTTTATGACTCCGAAGATTATTATTAGAAGAAACCTATCTATATCCCCTTTGCGACCCGTTCTTACCTAAGATAAAAAAGACAATCAGCCCAAAACTGATTGTCTTTTTTTATATCTTATATCATATGAAATGAGATCACTATCGAAAGCAATATGATTATCGCTAGTTTCATTAATACGCAATATGCGACTCAAATTTAGATATTTGATCTTTTCTTCCGATAACTACGATAGCATCTCCTTCTTTTAAAACAGTATCTGGAGACACTTCTATTGTAGTGAGATTGCCATGCTCTAATGCAATAATATTTAGATTATAGTTTTTACGAACATCGATATCGGAGATTGTTTTACCAATAATTTTATGAGTAACTTGTATCTCTGATACTGTGATATCACCATTTAATTCAATAAAATCTAGAGCTTTGGAATATACCAAACGATTTGCTAATCGAATTGCCATATCTCTCTCTGGATAGATAACTTCAGCACCTAACTTTTCTAATACTTTACCTTGGTCTGGACTAAATGCCTTGGCTATTACACGTGGTACACCCATGTTAATAACATGAAGTGTGGTTAAAATACTGGTATCAACTTTTTCACCGATACAAACAACAACTGTCTCGCAGTTTTGAATACCCGTCTCTTCTAATACTTCAGATGTCAAAGCTCCTGCAACAAAAGCCTCTTGAACTAATCCACGTATTTGTTTAATAGTTTCCTCATTATTGTCGATTACCATTACTTCTTTTCCGGCACTTGCTAAAGTTTCTGCCAAAGCATATCCAAATCTACCTAACCCAATAATACCAAACTCAATTGGTGAACGATTACTTTTCATATTCCTCCCTAACAGAAACCTGTCTGTTAAATCTGTCATTTTCATTTTCCTAAATCCTTATCCTCATCACATTATTTTTATCCTATAATTAAGCTTTCCTCTGAATAGCTTACACTAGGCTTATCTTTATGTGACCAAAGGGTAGCTATCGTCATAGGTCCAAGCCTACCGATAAACATTGTTAAAATTAAAATAATTTTTGATAAATCTTTTAAATTTGGTGTAATACCTGTAGATAAACCTACCGTTCCAAACGCACTTGTAACTTCATATAAATTTTGAATAAAGCTGAAATTAGGTTCTATAAAACACAATAGTAACGTATTTAAACATACCAAACCCATTGCTAACAAAAATAATACAAATGATTTTGAAATAACATCACTTGGAACCCTACGCTTAAACGCTGTACAGTGCTTGTTTTTGGCAGTACTATATAGGCTTTTTATTAATGTATAAAATGTAGTTGTCTTTATACCACCACCAGTGGAACCAGGTGAAGCACCGATAAACATTAAAATAATTAAGATAAATAAACCTGCATTTGTAAAATTACCTGTATTAAAGGTACTAAATCCAGCAGTTCTTGCTGATGTGCTCATAAAAAAGGCACCCAGCCAAGTAATATCCTCTGTAATATATAAAAGTACGGTACCTACTGATAATAAAATACCAGTCATTAAAAGTACAACCTTGGAATGAAGACTTAATTTACGAAGAGATCTTTTTTCTACCAGCTCTTTTGTAACAATAAAACCAATACCACCAAAGATAATTAGACCAGCTGTAGTTAAGTTGAGCAATACATTATCTTTATAATTTAAGAGGTTTTGAAAGCCTCCAAGAACATCAAAACCAGAGTTATTAAAACTTGCTACCGAATGGAATAAACTTATTCCCAATGCTTTAATTGGTGAATAGTCTTGTACAAAGACGATAAAGCTTAATATCGTTCCTACCACTTCAAAGCATAAGGTAGTAAATAATACTGCCTTAACAAGTTGCATAATACCCTTAAGAGAGTTTAAGTTCATCGATTCTCTCATGAGTACTCTTCCCTTAATACCAACCTTCTTACCTGCAAATAACAAGATTGCAACACCTAAACTAGTAACCCCTAATCCTCCAATCTGAATTAGTAGACCTACAACGGTGCGACCAAATATATTAAAGGTATCTGCTGTATCGACAGCAATTAATCCGGTTACACAAACCGCACTTGTTGAAGTAAATAAAGCATCTATAAATCTAACATTTACTCCATCATTTGCAGATATTGGGAGCCACAAAATTATTGCTCCAATCAAAATAACACTTGCAAACCCTAATGATATTAATCTTCCAGGGCTTACCCTTTTTAGCAGTTTCATTTTCTACCCCTTGATGTAAAATAATTATGAATTTTTTAATACTATACTTTCCATTAAATTTGTTGTTACATAACCAAGACTTAATTCTATCACTGTCGATATAAAAAGTCCATAAAGACCTTTACCGACTCATTACCATTGATACCACTTAAGCCTACTTATAAAGCAATTGCTGCTCCAGAGATTCCTGCAATTAACGCATAACTCTCATTCATTTGTATTCCAAAGTATGATGCTGCTGTTACCCAGATAGCCACAGTAAATAAAGCTACACGTAGAGCAACCAGGGCATCCAAAGACCCCCCCTCAAATCTACTATATTATAAATAGCTTATGCTACGGCCTTATTCACCATAATCATTACTAACACACCCAAAAAATAAAAACTGCTGCATTATGATCACTTTGTTTAGTGATAACAATCTTGTTGATAACAAGTCGCAATTGCATTCGGGGCATCAGTCCAACCATTTACTAATATTACTACTAATGTTAATAATACTGTTATAAATAGCGCTGGATTACTCGTAATCTGTATTAAAAAATCAGATAACGAAACGCTCATGAACTTTCCCCCTTTGAATAATTTCAATCACATATTACCATTCGTACAAAATAAAACAATATAGTATATTGATTTTTAACAAATTCTTTACAACTATTTTTCGTTCCTATACCATTTCTGTTAATAAATAGTAAATATTACTTAATAAATAAGAATTTCTTCTTATTTAAATAGTTTATCAATATGCTTGCAAAAATACTTCCCAGTCTCTTAGGTAGGAGATGGATCTTATATCATATCTTATATATTATCCCTAATTGAATCCTTTATTTCACCTTTATTATCTTAATGACAAATCTTTCGTTTTTTTGTGCTATTTTAGCATATTTTTCTTGATTCTATGTCCTATGAATTATATAATTAGAGTATTGTATAGAAGCCAATAATTTAGTGTTTCTACGATACAAAAATAAGGAGAAAGTGGAGGATGTTATGGAATTTTTACTGTCCGGAATAACCGCCATTCGTTGGGAAGAATATTTAATGTTTCTCATTGGTGGTATTCTAATCTATCTAGCAATTCGTAAAAACTATGAACCCGCGCTCTTATTACCAATGGGATTTGGCGCAATCCTTGTTAATCTACCAGCAACTGGTGTACTTAACCAAACCTATGAAGGAATTGGTAACGTAAACGGTATCATTGAATGGTTGTTTCATGTAGGAATCGAAACTTCCGAAGTACTTCCAATTTTACTTTTTATTGGTATTGGTGCAATGATTGATTTTGGGCCTCTTTTATCAAATCCGAAAATGTTTCTTTTTGGCGGTGCTGCACAATTCGGAATCTTCTTAACAATGACATTAGCAGCTATGCTCGGATTCAATCTTAATGACTGTGCATCTATTGGTATTATAGGTGCAGCTGATGGACCTACTTCTATTTTAGTGTCCCAAGTATTAAAATCTCAGTACATAGGAGCTATAGCCGTCGCCGCCTATTCTTACATGGCTTTAGTCCCAATCGTTCAACCTTTCGCAATAAAACTTGTTACAACCAAGAAAGAACGTATGATTCGTATGCAATACAATCCTGCTTCTATCTCAAAACGTGCACGAATTCTGTTTCCGATTATCGTAACTGTAATTGCTGGTTTAATTGCTCCATCGTCTGTTTCTCTCGTAGGTTTCCTAATGTTCGGTAACCTTTTAAGGGAATGTGGCGTATTAAACTCTTTATCCGATACAGCTCAGAACGTTCTTGCAAACTTAATTACATTATTACTTGGAATAACAATATCATTTAGTATGAAAGCAGACGCATTCGTAAATGTTCAAACTGCTTTAATCATGGGACTTGGATTATTTGCTTTCGTATTTGATACCATTGGTGGAGTATTATTTGCAAAATTCCTAAACCTATTTTTAAAGAATAAAATTAATCCAATGGTAGGTGGAGCTGGAATCTCAGCATTCCCAATGTCAGCACGTGTAATACAAAAGATGGGTATCAAAGAAGACCCATCCAACCACTTGTTAATGCATGCAGTCGGAGCAAATGTTGCAGGTCAGATTGGTTCCGTTCTAGCTGGTGGTATTATCTTAAACCTTTTATTACATTAAAGACATAAAGTTCTTTGAAAGGAGTATGTACATGGACTTAGAAACTGTATTTTTAACCTTAGAAATCATGTGGAAAGGCATGTTTAGTATTTTTATAGCAATGCTAATTATCGCTGGTATTGTTGTTATTCTTCAGAAAATTCCGGATAAGAAAGAGAATAAATAAGTAGTAAATTGATTCAAAAAAAGGGTGATGCATCTTAGTGTATTTTTACTACATGATGATCACCCTTTTCTAAATTTAAATTATTATTTCTACTAATTCTACTTAGTGTAATGTTTTTGATATGAACTTTTCGTTATCATAAACTAGGAAAAGATACTAAGAAAATTTATCTCTTCATAATTTAAAGAACAGTTTTCCATAGACCATGTATGTTACAGTACTCAAATACTTCGATTACTTCTTCATCTTCTGTTAATGCGAATACAACCTTTGGCTCACTGCCTGGTGTTAAGCTCTTTCTTTGACCACCCTGATTCGTTCTTAAATATACCCACATGATAAAGTGTTCTTCAACCATTGGATGAGGTACATTACCAACGCTTACATAAACTAAATTATCCTTTACTTCCACTACTGGAACATGTTTTTCCTGTGCACCATCGGTTGTATTGGCAACTAACTCAGTCATCTTTTTTCCACAACATACAACTGGAACACCTGCATCCTCAATCATACCGATAATGTTTCCACAATGCTCACAAATAAAAAATTTTTGCTCATTACTCATACGTATTCTCCTCTCTAAAAACAACGTCCTTCTTTTTGCTTTCTACAGTCCGGATTCGTTCCGCCTGGTTGGCAAAAGTAACATATTTCATTTATCAAAGGCTCATTATGAAAATAAGCTCTAAGATTCTCAATCGTAGTCTCAGCAATGTTACTTAACGCTTCATTCGTCAAGAAACCTTGATGAGATGTTATAATGACATTTGGCAGACCCACCAATAATGATAGCACATCATCCTTTGGTATGGTATCCGAATTATCCTCAAAAAATAAATCGGATTCTTCTTCGTATACATCAAGTCCGGCACCAGAGATCCTCTCTTCTTTCAGAGCGGCTAATAATGCTTCACTATCAATCAATGCACCTCTTGATGTATTTATAATGACAGCATCTTGTTTCATTAATTTTAAGGTATCGGCATTAATCATGTGTTTTGATTCTTCCGTCAATGGACAATGTAACGATATTACATCACTTTCAGAAAAAAGCGTCTCAAGACTAACATACTCTATATCTTTGCTCTGATCTGGATATAAATCATATGCCAGTACACGCATACCAAACCCTTTACAAATATCAATAAATACTTTTCCAATTTTACCTGTACCAACGACTCCTATCGTTTTTTTATAAAGGTCAAACCCAATTAATCCTTTTAAACTAAAGTTATAATCTCTTGTTCTAATATAGGAACGATGGATTTTACGGTTTAAACATAATAACAAAGCCATTGCATGTTCTGCAACAGCATGTGGGGAATATCCGGGTACACGCACTACTGCTATTTTATTGTAAGCCTCTTTAAAGTCAATGTTGTTATATCCAGCACAACGCATTGCAATTACTTTAATTCCTAGCTGATACAATTCATCAATCGTCTCTTTGTCTATCGAATCATTCACAAAAGCTATAACAGCTTGGCAACCATGAGCTAACTTTGCAGTATCTACGTTTAACTTATTTTCATAATATTTAATTTGAAATTCACCATTGTTCTTACGATCAAACCATTCCTTATCATAGGATTTGGTGTCAAAACATGCTACTCTTATCAAAATATTTCTCCTTTATTCATACCAAGGAAAAGTCGCAAAGCGTGCTTTTTCTTGTTTAATATGTAGTAATATTTTGAGCTATGAATCTACAGCTATTCTCTATATGTAATAATATTTTGCTATGAATCCATAGCTTTTCTCTCTATGTTGAAACTATATCTATGACAGATAGTGATTTCCATCTGTCATAGATCAGTTTATGTATTTATTTTTAGTGTTTCCCCGATTTATTTGTAGCCTTTGAAGTTGATTTGCTGGTGCTAGCACCTGCCTTATTCTTTTCGTTCTTTCCTGCAACTGCTTTTCCTACTGGACCCATAGCTTTTCCACTATCCTTACCCATAACTCACCTCCAGATACATATTGGTATAACTTTTCTCATTCCTATATTTATAGGAATTTCCTATATTTATAGGAATTTCCTATATCCTAATGGAATTTCATATGTAAGCAACCAAAACAAATTATCTAAAGTATTTATATCTGTTATATTATAGATACCAGTTTTTGTCAATGGATATTAGTAGTACTTTTTTGCTTGTCCCACTGTATAAATGACAACATTCTACAAATTAATATTGATATAACAAGGATCATGGTTATTTTCTAGTATAACTTTATCGTAGCCTTTTATGCTTTTATTATAGGAGATTTTATGCTTTTGTCTATAGTAGGCTTTTGCTTTTGTTTATAGTAGGTTTTATGCTTTTATTTATACTAGGTTTTATGCTTTTGTCTATAGTAGGCTTTTGCTTTTGTTTATAGTAGGTTTTATGCTTTTATTTATACTAGGTTTTATGCTTTTGTTTATAGTAAGCTTTATTCTTTTGTTTATACTAGGTTTTATGCTTTTGTTTATACTTGGCTTTATGCTTTTGTTTATAGTAAGCTTTATTCTTTTGTTTATAGTAGATTTGTCACTTTTGTCTATATCAGATTTTTATACATTTAAAAGGAATGCATAATAGTATGAACCTAGTAAGAAAAACCATCATATCATAACTTCAGCTTAATATCATTATATTGTTCCATAATTTTAAAGCGTAATTAGCTGTTAGAAATGAGTTTTTCCCATTCTTCATAAACAGCTTCTAATTCTTTTTCTATATTTTGCTTTTCTAAGAAAATATCTTCCAGATATTTTATATCTGAGTTATACGTATTCATTTCGTTCTCCAGAGCTTTTAGTTTTATCTCCATCTTTTCTATGGTTTCTTCAATCAACGCTAAATGTTTAGTTCTCTGCGCATCTGCATTCTTGGAGCGAATCGAATCATCTGATTTCTTAATTTGAACCACTTTATTTGATTCAACTTTGAGATTATTTATGACGCTTATACTGTTATCTTTTTTCTTCTTAACAGCTTCCAGATAATAGTTATAATCACCATCATAGGTGTTGATCTCGTAATCTTCAATCTCAATAATTTTATCTGCCACCTTATTGATAAAATACCTATCATGGGAAACAAAAAGCAAAGTTCCCTCATATTCTGCTAGAGTTTCCTCTAATACCTCCCTTGAATCAATATCTAAGTGATTGGTCGGTTCATCTAAAATCATAAAATTGACTTTTTCAAAAGTTAAGGAGCATAGTTTTAGCCTACTTTTCTCACCGCCAGATAAAATTTTAATTTTTTTATTGACATCTTCTTTAAAGAATAGTACTCTGGCTAACTGCCCTCTGGCCATCTCATTCGTAATATTATGCAACCGCGAAAAGTACTCTAGTATTGTCTGTTCTTCGTCTTCAAACCTTACATGTTGAGGAAGATAACCAATCTTTACTTGAGAACCAAGTTTTATGGTACCGGCATCCGCATCTAATTCACCTAAAATCATCTTTAGAAATGTTGATTTTCCACTGCCGTTTTTCCCAATAATACAGGCACTGTCCTGATAGAATATATTTAGATTAATATTCTTAAGTAATGTTTTCTCTTCAAAAGATTTGCTGATATCTTCTACCTCAAGGACTAATTTCCCGGTTCTATTCACGATATCTTGATCGAATCGGACTTTCTTTGAATCGAGAACAGGGCGTCCCAGAACTTCCATCTTTTCTAGTCTTTTTTCAAGCTCCTTCGCTCGTTTAAACATCTTATCACTATCTCGCATTTCACCCCAAATTCGGTATCGTTTTATTTGGTTTTCCATTTGCTCTATTTTCTTTTGCTGGTTTTGATAATTCTTATAATCGATAAGAAATCTTCTTTCTTTTTCTATCACAAAGTAGCTGTAATTACCGTAATAAATATTAGCTCTGCTATATTCCAATTCAACCACTTTATTCACAACACTATCCAAAAAGTATCTGTCATGAGATATGATTAACACGGAACCTTTATACTCTTTTAAAAACCCTTCCAGCCAGCCAATTGTTTCTAGATCCAGATGGTTGGTGGGTTCATCAAGCAGTAATATATCCGGTTCCTCTAAGAGTATTTTAGCTAAGATAACTCTGGTCTTCTCTCCTCCGCTTAAATTGTTAAAGGACAACTCTTTTAGATTGTCAGTAATTTGTAATCCTTCTGTTATCTTATTGATTCTGGTTTCTAACTCATAACCACCATCTAATTCATATTGTTCAGATAAACTCCCGTATTGGTGGATTGCTTTCTCTAATTCGGTTCCTTTTAAATTTTCAAACTGTATTTCTAATTGATTCATCTGATTCTTAATGATGGATATTTGCTCAAAAGCCGCGCGAATAACTTCTATGGTTTTTATCTCCTTATCATATATAGGAATTTGATTCAAATATCCAATCTTTGCTCCCTTGCGAAGATGAATGTCACCTTCCTGATAATCTTCTAAGCACATCATGATTTTTAATATGGTTGTTTTTCCACATCCATTCTGACCGATTAAACCTATTCTCTCCCCGGTTTTTATGTCAAATGTAATGTTTTCGAATATTTTCGTTGCACCGTAATATTTTGTTAAGTTGTTAATTCCTAATTCTATCATGCTAACCTCCTAAAGACGCAAAAAACCCAAAGCCAATAAGCTTTGGGTTCATTTCATATTTTATAATGATTTTATATCATTCTATATCATGATTTATATCATTTTATTATGAATATTCCAAAATTCCTATATGGATTCTCGTAAATCTATTAAATTTGGACGCACTTATCCCCTTAACGAAAAATAATGCTATCATAATAGATTCTAATTTTGTCCATTTAAGAATTTCACTCATTTCAAAATATACCTTTCAAAATATAAGTAATCATAATTAAGTCTCTCAATAAGAGCTAAGTCAATAATACACGTCTTTATATGACGTTGATTTAGCATTTAATATATTGCTATCATAAGTGATATTTCTATTTAAGTCAAGTAGCTATATGAGACTCATACATTTAATAATATGTAACATTAGTAAAAAAACCATGCATCTTGATATGCATGGTTAAAAGTAAGTTTATCTTAAAAGTAGGTTATGCTAATCATATATTCACTCTAATGGTAGAATTATGGTATCAAATGCCGGAATATCCTTTGTATATGTTCTTCCCTTAATAGTAACAGATGATTTTTGTAAGGTATCGCTATTATTAATCATAACTAGGATCTTATCTTTCTCATAATAAGCACATTCCGTATATAGATTATCGGTAATTCCTTCTTGGCAGAAGGATTCTCCTGCTGCATATAATAAAATATGAAGAAGCGTTCTAGCATTCTTAATGGAGTGCTCATAGGAAGAAAGATAGATTCCTCGACCTTTTCCAAATTCATAAGAAGTTATAACTGGTATTCCATTCTCTTCCTTTAAAACTTTTGCTAAGCCATCTGTAAGATAAATGTTTCTCTTAGCCTTTGGTCCGCATTCCGTAAATTCTAATTCTTCTACTGGTTCTGTCATAAAACTATAACGGCCATGGGAAACGCGGTCACCTAGATCCATATCAACGCCGAGTATGTGTGCCATTCTAAAAAGTGTATCATAACCAGTAATGGCACTTGGTTCATTCACCCCGATAAATGCTTTTCCTTCATAAACAAATCTCGTTAAGCGTTCTATTATCTCTTGATCCTCCCAAGCATTACCCCC
>DPVV01000296.1:0-3940 GCA_003526525.1 Lachnoclostridium phytofermentans
AAATAAGGTATTGAGATTTGAGCACCTTTTTTAGTTACGGTTAATGCTGCGACATCCGAAGCAAATCTTAAGCCTTCTACGAAATCTTTCTCATAAATTAAGTAACGACATAAAGCTCCTATATAAGAATCTCCCGCTGCTGTTGTATCTACTGCCTCTACTTTTCTTGAGGTAATATACTCATAACCACCAGTATAATTCGTAATACTTCCATCTGTACCAAGGGTTATAATTGCTTTTACTCCTTTATCGTGAAATACTGCCAAGGCAATACGATAAGATTTTTCATCCTCTGGATAAATCCCAGTTAGCAGCTCACATTCACTTTGATTTACAATCACTAAGTCTAAATACTTATAAAAACTATCGTCAAGAACCTTTGCAGGTGCAGGATTTAAAATAGTATAAAGTCCAAGCTCCTTTGCAAATTGAATTGATTTTTTTACTACTTCAAAATCATTCTCTAATTGAGTTAAAAAAATGTCACCTGGATTCGTCATCTTTTCTAACTTTTCTTTTATTGTTTCAAAATCTAGTGTATGATTTGCACCATTACTTAAGATAATTCGATTATCGTTGTTACATCTTGTTATCATCGCAACACCAGAAGAAACATTTTTTGATATCTCAACATTTGAGACATCCACTCCATATGATTTTATGTCATCCAATAATTGCTTTCCAAATATATCATTTCCAACATTCGCAATCATCTTCACTTCTACACCAAGTTTCGCAGCTGCGACGGCTTGATTACCGCCTTTACCACCTGAGTTCATTAGGAAACCATATCCATTCATAGTTTCACCGCTTCTTGGCATATAATCACTTTGAATTGAAATGTCCATGTTTAGACTGCCTAACACAATTAGTTTTTTCATATTTTGGTCACCTCTTTACTATTTAAAACTGCTTACTCGCAATTGCATTTGTCAAGTAATCAATACTGCCAGTCAAGCACATCATTTCTTATGATATTTTACCATACCTGGTCCGAAATCTGCTGTAGGTCTTTCAATAAAACCAAACTTTTTATAAAATTCAGTTTGTCCCGGTGTGGACATTAATCCAATATAAGCACCATCGCATGCTGTATTTGAAAGGTACTGCTCTATCCTCTCCATCAACATGGAACCAATCTTTAGTTTTTGGTATTCCGGAATAACCACGACATCTTTGATAAAAAAAACGATTCTTCCATCACCAACAATTCTTGAAATCCCAATCGGTTTTCCGTCATCAAATATCACTACGGAATAAAGGGTATTTGCAAGAGCAGTTTTTACATCGTCATATTCATAATATTTAAAATTCACTTGCTTTCTGACATCAATATATATTTCTGGAGTTAATGCATTGTCAACAATCTCTATATTCATTCTATCACCCACTTTGTTGTCAGGTTATCATGATACACGATACTTGTGTTAAAAATGAGCGCTTTTCAGCGCTCATTTAGGTTAAAATAATAAGACAAAAGATAACACTAAACAGCTAATCGTACCGACTATAATTGGTACACTTGTTCTCTTCACTAACTGAACTGGTGTTGCTCCTGTAGATGATGCTACAATTACAATAACAGCAGCAACTGGAGAAATCGAACGTACTAAGTTAGCAATCATCTGCATTGGTAATGCAATCATCGCTGGTGATACTCCAGCGGCAGCTGCCACACTTGGAATTATTCCTACGGTAGCATAGAATACCGATAACCCATTACCACTAATTAAGCCAATAATAAAGGTAATTCCACTGAAAGCTAACATCATAATGATTCCTGCTCCCTTTAGCCCATTTGCGGAATCCATTAACATGTCAATAATACCCAACGCTTTTAATCCATTTACGAAAACTGTTGCTGCAACCATAATGGATACTACAGATGCTAAGCCTGTACCCATACCTTTAAAGAATTCTTGAACATCCTGCGTAACCTTAGCAATATTTTTCTTTCTAAAAGCTTCAAAGATAATTGAAACAAATAAACTGATGAAAGTTATGGTAACCAATCCAACCTTCAGGGAAGGAAATCCTAGATTTATAACAATTACTAAAATCAAAGGTAACACCGGTAATAAAGCATACACAGTGGAAGGTAAATCTTCTCGTAGACCTTTTAATTCTGTTTTAAATGCGACACCTTTTGCTTCATCTCTCTTATCACAACGTTTTTGCCAGAAATAATGAGCAATTGCCATAAGAAGTAAGGAAGGTATGGAAATCATCGCATGCTTTCCAACGTAATCAATAATATTCATTCCAAATGTTTCAGCAGCAATTACATTATCTGCTCCAAGAGGAGTTGGCATAATAGTTGCAGTAGTTGCAATGATACCTGCTGCTGTCAATGGGCTCATACCTACTCTTGTAAGAATTGGGAATAATGTAGCCATTAATAATACACCTAAGCTTGATGCACTTGGAACTACTAAGGATAATAAGTTACCTAATATAAAGATAATTGGTACTAAAATATACTTTGACTTAATCATTCCTAACGGTTTTAACATGACTTGAACGGTTTTATCGTTTGCACCAATGTAGGTCATATAGGTGGAATATCCCATCAGAGTCATAAGTGTTAGACCAATGTTTCCTAATTGGCTTAAGAAAGCCGTTTCAATATTTTTGAAAATATCAAGTAGTGCAAGTCCTGTCGAAGCTTCCGTATCTAAGACTGGATGTCCTAGTATTACAGCTGCAGCTAAAAGAATAATACCGCAAAATAGTAGTGCTATTGTAGTATTGTATTTTTTTACAATAAGCACTGTAAGCAATATGATTGCTGCGATTGAAATAATAATTTCGACCATATTTTTCTCCTTCTCTTTTTAAGATTAATAATTTAGTAATTATGATAAAACGTTTTATCAATTTGTAATTTTAAAATATCATTTTTTTGTATGCTTGTCAATAAAATTGTTAAAACGTTTAACCACTTTGTTAAATATAACATTTTTAATACTAAATTTTTGTGCTATTTTCCTAAAACATTTAACTTTTATTGTAAATTTAAAATTATAAATAGCCAAAAAAAACGTCGGTATTCTATTTCAAAATACCGACGCTTTTTTCTATTAATTCAATGGAATATATTATGATCTTTTCGGGCCATTTATTGAAGCATAGCCAGGTTGTGAAATACCTGCCGTACATGTCTTATTTCGGCAACGTCTCTTGAATAATATACTCTGTTAGTCAGAAGAATAGCATAGCTGTTATTCTGAGGATCAATCCAAATGGACGTCCCTGTATATCCGGTATGGCCAAAGCTGTCTTTCGAAAAATATTCGCCTGCTACATTGTCCGGTGTATTTTTTATGCACCAACCCAAACCTCGATTTTCATTTAGCCCCTTCGTATAATTCCTTGTCATAATCTCCAGGGTTTTCTTTTGAAGAAGCTGGGAACTATCCTCACTTTTCGATATTAGTGCATCTGCAAACCGGCACATATCCGTAATATTGGAGAAAATTCCCGCGTTCCCGCTCACTCCGCCCAGATGAAATGCATTCTCATCATGAACTTCACCGATTAAAAGTCTATTTCTCCATTCACAGTACTCCGTAGGCATAACATTTTCATAATTGCTTTTACTTGGACAGTACATCGTATGTTCCATTCCAAGTGGTTTACATATATAATGATCAATTAACTGGTCCAGTGATAACCCAGTTATCACCTCGAGTATCCGTCCTAGTACAATAAAACCCAAACAGGAATACTCTACTCCGCCATTTTTTCTTGGAAGCAAGTGTTTTATCGCCTCCATTGCTCCTTCCCTGTCAATGCTGATTCTATATAATGGGATATGTGAAGGAAGGATGCTGGTATGGGTCAGCAATTCAAACATAGTAATCCTTCCAGTCTGATGCTCCGCCCATGACGGTAAATATCTCCCTACCGTATCTGTTAGTGCAATCCTGCCTTCCTCCAT
>DPVV01000296.1:4058-15147 GCA_003526525.1 Lachnoclostridium phytofermentans
CATAAGGCGCATAAAAACTAAGCTCACAAACAATTTCGTACAAGAGGCCATATCAAATAATGTTTCCTGATTAACTGGAGTATCCGTTTCCGCTAAAGTTCCTACACTATTCATTACAAGTGGATCTTTCCCTTTTTTTATTGCAAAGGAGGCACCAGTGAACACCCTGTTTTTGATGCTTTCCCTTAAGAAACTCTCCACATTATCGGTCATGAAATCACGCCCTATCTTCTTTTTTCTTTGATAATGTCATTTGTCTTTTTTAGATATTTTTTAATTACATCATAATCTGCACTGGCAACACATGAGAACAGGATATCGACGATTGTCAACATAGCAATTCTTGATCCCATAGCTCCGCTACGGATCATAATCTCTGGGGTTGATATACTTAAAACGATATCCGCCCGTTCCGCCAAAATGCTTTTTGAGTATCTGGTTATTGCAATTACTTTTGCTTTCTGCTTTTTCGCGATTTCCATGATATCAACAATTTCCTGGGTCTTACCTGAGTTTGATACCAGTATTGCCACATCATCGCTTGTAAGCAGAGTGGCCATCGCATATTGCTGATGACTGTCTTCCCAAGTAAAACATTCCTTATTGATACGAAGAAATTTATGAACCGCATCCGTACACACTAGACTGGAGGCTCCTATTCCGAAGAAATAGATTCTTCTTGCCTTCTGGATGCTTTTAACAGCAGCTATCACCTCATTAATATTCAAAACACTAATGGTATCCTCTATAGATTGTATATTATTCTTAGCTATCTTTCGAATGATTACTGGAAAATCATCTCCCGGTTGGAGATCTGTATAGGAATCTTCTTCCGAATTTTCTTCAACATTCATTACCAGCGAGGAGGTCACGCTGATGATAAAGTCTCGATACCCTGTGAAGCCTAGAGTTTTGCAAAACCTCAAAACAGAAGCTTCACTCGTTCCACTAATACTTGACAATGTCTTGATTGACATTTTAGGAACCTCTCTTTGGTACTCTAATATACAGTCAGCTACCTTCTGTTCTACCGGTGTAAGACTGTCCTTAATTTCCCTGATTTTAATTAAAATATTGGTATCCCCTATAATCATACGTTTCTCCAGTCAGTAAAATATTATTTAGTTTTAATACTATTTGGCTTTAATGGTTTTAATATTATATTTTCTCCATAACTTTGTCAAGTTCTTCCTAATTTCGCTCTGTCAAGTAAAATGATAGGCTGATGCTAATGCAATCTCTCCCTATAATGGAAGGGAGCATAATGACTTTAGCAACAGCCCCATTAATCATAGATCAAACCATTGATTTATATTATTTTACAAAGTAAAGTAAATCATCTTTAATCATCTTAGTAAGAATTGTATTGATATTTCCATAATAATAGTAACTTTTTTGAACTGTATTCAACTCAGCATCCGCCATACTTAATTTCGGATCATAGATACGGAATGGAGCTGCTTTCTCTATTACTGGTATGTACGCACTTAAGTCATTTGCAAGTACCATGAATTCCTCTGTAATCTCTTTGGTTTTTTCCACATCATTTGAGTTAAACAGCTGATTCAGCATTTCAGTTACATTATATTCCTTACCGGTTGTAGGTGCATTCATAATAATATCATGTCCTGGTTCTACCTTAGGCCAACCTGCTCTAACACTGGTAAATAAGCCGTTGTAGGTTTCCCATGGATGTGCATAAGAATCAGCTCCTGCTAAGAATACGCAGGAAATCATCTTTTCATCTGACTTCGTAAAATCATTCCAAACACCAAATTCCATCGGTTTAAATTCAATATTAAAACCAAAATCGGTAAGCATGGTACTCATAGCTTCTGCTGTCATCATAAAGGACGGCCAACTGTTGATTGTAGCGATAGAAATTACCGGTGACTCACCTTTATCATCCAACCATTTACCATTCTGTTTTGTCCAACCGATACCTGATAACAATTCTTCTGCTTTTGCTGTATCGAAACCGTAATCGGTAAGGGTATCCATAAAGGCACTATGTGTATAAGTTCCCTGTAGGGAAGGTAATAACGGACTGTTTTTTGTATCCCCCATGAAGCTTCCAGGCTCAGCAATAGAAATTAAAGCTTTTCTATCCGTAGCGCAAGAGATAGCCTTTCGTACCTCGGGTATGTTCAATGGATAATTATTTACATTTATTGTATAACCAATACTGGACATCTCAGGGACATAAATCTTTCTCATAGTATTTGCATATTTCTTATCTATTTGAGCTGACATGTCAACATTCAATCCACCATTCTCAACGGTATATTCTCCTGCTAAAATAGCAGTTGAAAATGACTGAGAATCACCAGGTCGTAAACCACGTATATTGGTAATTAACGGTGTTTTTCTATAGTTTTCATTCACAGTAAACAAGATTTCAGAGCTATTGAATTTGTTAATTATATATTGTCCTGAGAAGATAGCCTCATTTGGAGCAGGTTTGTAACTTAAAAATTCTTCATTAACCGCTGTAAGTTTTGTCATACCTTCATCATTAAAGGTGTATTTCTTTGTATCCTCATTAAAGGTTCTGTAATTCTCAGCGATATCCTTATATTTTTCAGCAAACCCACCATAAATCTCATCCGGTGTCATGATTGGCTGGTATAAGGATACATTTAATATCAACTGACTTTCTGTACAAAAGGTAATACGGATTGTCAGATTATCCACTTTTTCAATGGAATCAGCATAGGACCACATGGTGCTTCTACCAACGCCACAGTAAAACTGGGTTAAAAGGTCCGTAGCATCAAGCGTTGAGCCATCACTCCATTTCAAATTTGGTAAAAGTTTCATAGTTAAAACTTTATCTTTGAATTCATAGCTTTCTAATAAAGAAGTTTTAAAGGTTCTCTCTGGGAATGGTGTATAATAAGCAAGGTAATCATAAACAAACGGATATAAAGACCAGTTAATTCCTGCTGTATCGTATGGGTTTCCGTTAAAAGCTGGCGATGCATCCACATCAATTAATGTTGTTAAAGTTTTTGAATTATCCACTTCACCTTTAACTACCATGGTCAGATCATTTTCTACCCCTGGTAATATCGTACCAGAATCAATCGGATTTGTATTAGTTTTACCTTGATTAGCATTATCTTTGTTCACATTATCAGTAGTAATATCTGCTTTTTTGCTGCAGCCAGCTAAAGCTGACATTGCCATCGCGATACATAATGTTATAACTAAAATTCTTTTTAAAGTGAATTTCATGTTACATCCTCCTCATAATTTGAATACCATTAGAAGCTAGTCCTTATTATCTTTTTTGATTCCTCATCAACGGTAAAAGCCTGAGCGTATTTTTTTCTCGCAAGATGTCCCCTAATAGCCATCAAATGGCTATAATAATCCATAAATTTGAAATCTTTACTGTTTACCGTAAACCAATGCGTTTGAATAGCCTTTTTCCAGAGTTCAAAGCCCTCCTCTGTGACCTCAACATAAACATACGGTACGAACTCTGTTGCATCCTCCCAGTTTTCAGCATAATAAGGTCCACCTGCAAAATGGTGCGGAAGTTCTCTCTCAATTCCTGGTAAGCCTGCAAAAAACTGAGCATCCTTTACAATCCTGTGGGTCAACATATGATCCTTATGCATACTATATTTCCAATGTGTCAGAAGGACATTAGGCTTGTATTTTCTAATCAAATCACAAAGTGCAAAGCGTACCTCATCATTGTCCGGTAATTCACCGTCAGCATAATCAAATACAATTGCCTCTCCTCCAAGCATGGACGCAAATTCATTCGCTTCCCTTATCTTTTGTTCACGGTAATCTGCCACCGTCATATGTGGTGGATTACCTCGTTCTCCACCAGTTAATGCTACCGTAATAATCTTGTGTCCCTGAAGAGCCATGGATGCAAGAACTCCTCCGCTTGTCAGTTCTGCATCACCGATATGCCCTCCGATAGCCATAATTACTTTCTTATCTTCCAATTCTCTCACCTCCTTATTCATTTTTGTTTATATTAATTTGCAATGCACATATTAAGAATTTCATAACCACTTACTCCTTTTTATAGGCTTTTCTCAAAAATAGTATTCCTGTAAAAACTACAAATG
Organism: Lachnoclostridium phytofermentans; assembly: GCA_003526525.1. Classification (GTDB taxonomy): domain Bacteria; phylum Bacillota; class Clostridia; order Lachnospirales; family Lachnospiraceae; genus Lachnoclostridium. The sequence continues at coordinate 8,153 of DPVV01000296.1, forward strand.
CATTGATACCGATTACCATAGCATATATAACATTCGTATTCGGATTGCTACCAGTGAGTAAAAATGCTAATAAACTAAAAATCAGCAAAGCGCCTGAACAGATGGTAATATACTTTACAAAATGAGCTACATCCTCCATATTAATATCTAATTTTTTTCTTCTGCTTTCTTCTTTATTTCCTCTGCGTAATGACATGCTACAATTCCTCCATTCACTTCCCTTAACTCCGGTTCCTCTGACACACATTGCTCCTTCCAGTAAGGACATCTAGGATGGAATTTACAACCACTTGGTAGGTTTAAAAGATCCGGCATATCAAGGGAACGTAGTGGGAGCTTTCCCGCATATTCACTTCTTAAGGATGGATCAGCCTCTGGTACAGCTGCCACCAAAGCTTTGAAATACGGATGCATCGGATTCGATATAGCCTCTTGAATTTTGTTGCTCTCGATCAGTCTTCCTAGATACATGACCATAATCTTTCCATGTGCAGCTATATACCTGGCTGTTCCCAAATCATGCGTTATGTATATAAAAGATATCCTATATTTTTGATTCATTTTTGCCATCAGGTTTAACAGAGAAATTCTTAGTGATACATCGACCATGGAAACTGGTTCATCCGCCACAATTAATTTCGGTTTAACGGATAATGCTCTGGCAAGCAAAATTCTTTGCCTCTGTCCACCTGAAAGCTGATGAGGGTATTTTTCTAGGAACATCTCTGGCGGGTTTAAACCAACCTCATTAAAATATTCAAATAGTATCTTTAATGCTTCTGTACTATTCTTTGCCAGTTTATGCCGCAATAAAGGAAGAGTTAGTGACTGTGCAATGGTTTTATTCGGGTTGAGAGCTGCGTAAGAATCTTGATGAACCATTTGTACTCCCAATCTGTATTCTTCAAATTCTTTCTTAGATAGCTTTCGAATATTTTTCCCTTTAAATAACACTTCTCCACTTGTTGGCTTATAGATATCTGTGATGACCTTACCGAGTGTCGTTTTACCGCATCCGCTTTCTCCTACAACAGCTATGATTTCACCTTCATCAATATTTAGATTCATACCAACTAAGGCATTTACCTTTCCTTTACGCTTTCCCTTTGCAGAAAAACTAATATTAATATCTTTTATTTCAATCAGAGACATTTTTCTTTCACCTTCTTCCAAGCAGGACATAATGTAAGCTGTTCATTTTCAATTTCAAACATCTCTTTTACTAAGATTTCCTCAGACTTGCATATACCATCACCGCATAAAAAGCACCTTGGTCCAAACCTGCATCCTTTTGGAAGCTCCAGCAAATTCGGCGGGTATCCTGGAATTGCTTTCCGACTTGCTATATCATCCCTTAAAGAAGGTACAGCATTCATCAGCCCATATGTATAAGGATGGGATGGTTTTTTGAATACATCTTCTACTTTCCCATATTCAACCATTTGTCCGCAATACATGACGCCGATCCGATCTACCACGGAACCTATGATCGATACATCGTGTGTCATAAAAATCATAGTTATTCTGGTCTCCTCATGTATTTTTTTTAAAATGTCTATAATATACCATTGTGTTATAACATCCAGTGCTGTTGTCGGCTCATCCAGAATGATAATATCAGGTTCCAATAATAAGCTTAATGCTATGATGGTTCTTTGCTTCATTCCACCGGAAAGCTGATGTGGATAGCTGTCTAGAATACGTTCTTCCAGACGAACCTGTCTGAGAAGTGTTGCAGACTTATCCAATATCTGTTTTTTCGTCAGCTTTCTTTTCTCATTATGCGCCATTGCAGTTTCAATAAAATGATCCTTAATTCTTAAGGTAGGGTTAAGCACATTCTGGGCTGCTTGAAATACAGTTGTAATATTTGTCCAGCGAAGTTTTGAATATTCCTGATCAGAAAGCTTTAATAGGTCGATCGTATTTCCATCGTTTTTATGGTATAGGATCTCACCGTTAGCGATTTTACCTGGTGCACTTATCGTTTTTAAGATACCAGAAGCCAACGTCGATTTACCACTGCCGCTTTCCCCGATGATACCGATAATATCACCCCTGTAAAAATTAATTGACACATCATCGCAAGCTCGAATATTTCCATGGTTGGTCTTAAAATCAATACATAAATTTTTAATCTCTAAGATTGGATCCATCATTTACTTCCTTTCTATTTATCTTAGAAAATCATCAGGCTCTTAATCGTGGATTAAGTGCTTCATCAAGCCCTGATGCGAATAAAAAGCATCCCAGCTGAAAGAAAACAATTCCGAGTACAGGAGCCAGAAAATATACAATTGTTCCCGAGCCCATCAAAGCTCCTGTAGCTGTCAAAGACAACTGAATCATCATTCCCCAATGATTACCCTGGAATGGAACTAATCCTAAATACATCAAACCAACACTTGCCATGATTGCATCCTTCATAATTACGATAAAATTAACTGCGATATAGGAAATGATATTTGGAATTATGTCATTCAGTATGATATCGATATTCCTTAATCCGAGGATCCGGCTCGCTTCTATAAATTCCTTATGTTTAATCGTCAGAACCTGCGTTCGGATTGCCTTCGCCAGACCTGCCCAAGACCAAAGGCTAAGTAAGAGTCCAAACATGAATTCATTATTAATCCTAATTATCATTGATAAAATCATCGTTACCGGAAAACTTGGTATGGTAACTACAACGTTCGCTATCATCATTAAGATAGCATCTACCTTACCTCCAAATAGTCCGGCAATTATTCCAACCGTACACGCAATACAGATGGATATGATCCCAGCCCAGAACGCAACCAGTAAAACGTCCCGGGAACCAAGTATTAACTGTACCAGAGTATCTTTACCCGAATAGTCCGTCCCTAGCGGATGCTCCCAGGAAGGCGGCTTAAGACGCTGCAAGTAATCAGCCTTTGGGGTATGTAAAAAAATCGGTCCGAATATCGATATACCTAGGAATACTAAAAGGATAATAAAACCTATTCTTGACATTTTGTTATTCCAAATCGTGCAAAAAAAGCCTTTAACCCCACTGGTATTTTTTAGAATATAAGCTTTCTCTACATTTTCTGAGTTCTCTGCTTTCTTCATTTCGTTCCTCCCCATTTATCAGCTTTCTCTTAGTCTTGGATTCAAGTATTTGTAGAGGAATTCTGCAATAAGACTAGATACTACAACCATTAGGATAATGACAAAAAACATTCCCTGCATCAAAGTATAATCACGCTTGGCGATTGCATTATTTAAAAAGTATCCTACACCCGGATATAAGAATAAATTTTCGATCAGAGGTGATCCTCCAAATAACAAACCAAAGCTAATTGCCAAGTTCGTTATCATCGGGAGTATGGCATTCTTACTGAGATAACTAAATAGTATCCTTCTATTGGAGAGTCCTCGTACCTGTGCATATACGATGTAGTCTTCACCTAAAATACTTAATGAGTTTGCTTTCATAGATAAAATCCAGCCTGAAACAGTAGTAAGGAAAAATGCCATAACCGGAAGCACTGCATGCTTTAGTACATCCAATATAAACGGAAGATTAAATCCTACGGTTACTGAAGTACTGTATGCACCTCTCGCAGGAAGCCATTTAAGTGTAACGGAAAATAAGAAAACCAGTAGATAAGCAACAACATAATTTGGTATCGCACCAAGAATGGATTGATATATTATTAATGAATAATTTAAGAATTTTTTTCTTTTCCATGCAATGAAAATTCCCAAAAGAATACCTACCGAAAATGATAAGAAAAGGGATAGTGATGCTACAAGGAGCGTCCAGGGTAAAGCATCTTTAATGATACTAACAACACTTTTTTTGTAAGCAAGGCTGTTGCCTAAATCTCCGGAGATAATACCTTTTGAGTAATCAAAAAAGCGTTGCAAAAGGGGTTTATCTGGATCATAATTCAATATGGCCTTTGCCCTTTGATAGGCTATTTCATACTGAACACTTTCTTTTTTCATAATTTCTGTAGCCATGATATCTACCGGATCTCCTGGCATGTTTTGTATTACTAAAAACATTACTACCAGTGATATCAGAATTGTTAATATTGCTATCATTACTTTCTTAAGCATTCTCCCGCTCCTTCCCAAACTTCAAAATCAGACTTTAAATCAGCCTTTTTTTGAAATTTACCTCAGACTTTTTACCGATGAAATTGTGGCAGATAATCTTTGTGAGCCTCAAGCAATTCATCCAGTACCTCTATGGCATACTTTTGGGAACCAACAAGCGGATTAATCATCATGGCACGTAGTGTTTTATCATAATCACCGGTTACCGCGGCCTCACTAGCTGCGACTTCAAAGGATTTAATCTGCTGGATTAATCCATTCACGGCCTTAGGTAATTTTCCAACCGAAATCGGAACCGGTCCATTCTTTGTGATCATACAACTTATTTCTGCAACCTCTTCATACTCCAAATTAGCCAGAGCACCGCGGTTTACCGTATTCACAACCTGGATATCCTTGGTATCGTTATAGATTGAGCATATCAGATTGCAGGCAGCATCACTATAATAGGAACCACCCCTTTTCTCTAATTGTTTAGGCTTTTCTTTTAAAGCGGGATCCTTATATAATTCAAATAATTCTTCCTCAATTTTCTTAACTTTTTCAGCCCTGGTTCCGTTCTGCTTATAATTCTCAATTGCTTCCTCCAGATATTCCTTTGCCATATAGTAATATCTGTGATAGGAGCAGGGAATGACGCCCAGTTCCTTCATAAAGCCGATATACCATTCCGTTCCCTTAATATTCATAACCGTCTGGCTACCCCATTTATCCATAACAGCATCCATCCGATCCTCACCGTCTACATAAACTCCGGTGACAAACACCATATGGTTCAGTCCTCCAAAGGTTACAAAGACTTCCTCTGTCGGTCTCTCCAAAATTTTAGCGATAGCTTTATGCATATCGATTGGCAAATTACACAGTCCGATTACTTTTTTTCTATTTGAATATCTATTTATTGCCTCAGTCACCATTCCCACTGGATTCGTAAAATTAATCAACCATGCATCGTTGCATAGTTCATCCATGTCTTTACAGATATCCAGAAGTACGGGGATAGTCCTAAGTCCCTTAAATAAGCCACCGGCTCCATTTGTTTCCTGTCCAAGCATTCCATGACTGAGTGGAATTCTTTCGTCTTTGATTCTGGCCTCTAGTAATCCGACGCGCAATTGTGTTGTGACAAAGTCAGCATCCTTAAGTGCTTCCCTGCGGTTCAGAGTGGTATAAATCTTCATAGGTATTCCAGCCTTTTCCACCATGCGTCTTGCGAGTTCACCTACAATTTCCAATTTGTGCTTCCCTTCTTCAATATCCACCAGCCACAATTCTCTTACGGGTAATTTATCATAACGTTTGATAAAACCCTCCACCAATTCTGGCGTATAGCTAGAGCCACCGCCGATTGTTACGATTTTAATACCGTCCTTCATGTTAAACCTCCCATTATGTATTTTTATTTATATTTACTTCAAAATGAATTTATATGTTACCATACAATGTGAAAAACTGAAGAAGTGCACCTATTTTTCCGGCATTATTACCTAATGTACATGCTTCTATTTTCGTGTACTTATCTAAATGCTGATGAATATCATATACCCGATTTTTTAAGTCATTGATGAATCTTTCCCTAATGCTTATCGCTCCACCTATGATTACTTTCTCGGGATCCATACAAACTGCCAAATTGCCAATTACTATTGCCAAATCCTCCAGCCATTCCTCATAAATCTCACGAATGATCTGCTGGTCTAGATGGTCAAAAATATAAATTCCATCCACCTTTTGTCCTAATGCTTCAGATACCCTCCTCACTAAGGTAGAGGTTGCAGCAGCAGCCTTATAGTTCCATTTGCTATCCTTCGTTTCCTTTCCAATTAAAGAAAACCCGAACTCTCCTGCTTTAAAATTCCTGCCGCGGAATAGTTCTCTATTATGTATAATTGCCCCGCCAATTCCGGTTCCAACGGTAACCATGCAGAAATCCTTACAGTCCCTGCCAGCACCAAGATGCAATTCGGCCAGAGCAGCACAGTTACTATCATTTTCAACAGCAACTCGATATCCGGTCAGCTCATAGAGCTTTTCCTTTAAATTATATCTTGTAAAATTCGCGCCAACACTATAATCCGTATTTAACCCAGTTTCGGGATCGATAAATCCCCCCATGCTGATTGCAATGCCGTCGATGGGCTCTGTATTTTCCGCAATAATTAACAGTAACTGTTTTAGAAATTGTTCCGGATCCCTTTCTGTTGGAACAGATTTCGGGTGTTCTTCGTGGAAATCCTCATCCATAATACTGTACTTGATAAAGGTGCCACCTATATCCATGGTTAGATATTTTTTCAAGATTATAAGCTCCTTCCAAAACTTTTGTTATAATTATTTTTAATCACCTTAATATAAATGATATTTAACCTTGCGAGAAGAAAATACGACGGATTCCCTATACAGCCTGACTGGAAGAATACCAGTAGCATAGGCCTTTTTACTTAGTACCTTTATTAATGCATCAAAAACATGCGTATTATATTCGTAGGCTGCAATTTTATGTATTTTTTCATCGAGCAAAGTCAGATCGGTAGGATTACGAAGGGTCACAGCAACCAGTGTTTGACCCATGCGGCTGATTTCATTAGCAAGTTCTATTTGTCCTGGATTTAAATGACCGTTATATAAACCATAAACTACTTTCGTATGTTTTTTTACCTCGAACAAAGTCTTCTCAATCTCTTCCTTCGAGGGATTCATTGGCACCTCAAGGAAATCCGCATTCATCTGATCAGCCATATATTCAGCAAAGAGTACCTTCTTATCCACAGGAGAGCTTACTATCGTAGACCGGTATGCATAGCTTCCTATATATAGGGTATCCTTCGTTATCTCAGGTAAATCTCCTTCCGATACCTTAGTTATACCAGCCAGGGCTATCTCTTCGATTACTTTTTTATGCTCTT
>DPVV01000045.1 GCA_003526525.1 Lachnoclostridium phytofermentans
AGACATCTTCCATATTTTCGGCACCCTCTTTTATTACAGCATCAAGTACCTGTTCCTCACTTACTTTACTACAATAGCAGACATATTTAGGATTAGCGTCTTTTTTAAACCAAAGTGGTACTTTTACTTGCTGCTTATTAAATTTGACATCTGTTTGTGTATTATAATAAGTAATACTGCACTCCTCGTCCATGCATAAAAAATAATCATTATCACAGACTTGATCAATTAACTCATCAAGTACCAAATGCCTAACTGTAAAATTTTTTACAAGAGTACCCTGCTTTCCACATACAGGACACAAATTATTTATTTGTGCCTGACAAGAAGATTGCATTGAATTTCCACAACAACAACATTCAGTTTCTTTTTCCATTCTATTTTATTACCTCTCTTCATTTAATTTTTTAATCCCTATAACACAATTTCATCCTTTTTATAAACAATTTATCCAAGGGAAAATATATCTACGGAAAATATAACTACAAAAGTTTATCATATATAACCATAAAAGAAAAGAGATTGCTATAATAAGCAATCCCTTCATCTCATTATATCTTCTTATCTATACAGGATAAACATTCTTTATTCGTAAAATAAAATAAAACCAGCTCCATTTACCCTTGAATATATTATAAAGATTCCACAAAGACCTAGTTCCTTGAAAAAAACATCTATATAATCAATTAAATTATGGATTAAAGATACCACCATGATAGCAAATAATTTCTTTCGCATCATATTTCTTAATTTTTTGCATTGATGCTTCTGCTTCTTTAGGATCCAATGTATATTGGGGATTTGCAATTACTAACTCTCCATTTTCAATCACTGCCACATCCCCTGCAATCATAACCTGCTTCAGATTAAGATAAACAGAAATATGTCCTGGTGTATGTCCTGGTGTCTCAAGGATGGTACATCCCCCACACCACTCAAAATAATCTCCATCTTGGACTTCAATATCAACTTCAACAGGTTGAACATTTTTTAAAATATTACAAAACTCCAATCCAAAAGCCCTTTGTTCTTCAGGTAAATAAGGCTGCATTTCCTCTGCTTGCTTTAATCGCAGAGACTTTAATTTACCAGAAATATATGGCGATTCCTTTTTCCCCGCAATCACCTGTATATGCGGATATTTCTGCTTTAATGCATATAATGATCCCATATGATCATGGTCTTGATGCGTAATTAAAACGTGGGTCAAATCTTCACATTTAAGGTCGTTTTCCTCCATCACCTGCTCAATCGCAGGGAGAAAACCGGTATATCCGCAGTCAATTAAGATCATATTCTTATCATCAATTAAAACAGTTGGATATATTGCATCCTCGATTTCATCAAACTTGAATTTTATTTCTAAAACTATTATTTTATTCATTATAAATCCCTCTATATGTTTTTTAATATAAACTTGTTTATAACTGTTAATCTATACAAAATTGGCAAAGGCTATGTAATCCATAATCTCTTTAGCCTTGCACTTCTTTTCTTAATATATCTCTCTATCTAAACTGAATTCCCTTAATGGATTCAATTCTAATAAGCTTTTGAATTCCAGATTTTTCAACTTCTAATAAAAGCCAGCCCTCATCCACATCCTTAAGGATGCAATCTTTTGATAATATATCATAATCTGTTGCATTATTTTCTAACTTAATCTTTCCACGCTTTCCTATATTCTTCTCAATAATCTCTTTTAGAGAGGTTTTTTCAGTATCAAACATACCATTATCCTTTAGGATACGCTGTAATTTATCAACCTGTGATTTTAGATTCATACACCAGGTAAATGCGATCAATCCAAAAATAAACCCTAAATACTCCATATGCTATATCCTCTCCTTCACATACTTTATCGAGAGTATTGATGATACTGGCAAAAGCTTGGTTTCGGTTTTCTTACCCTTTGTATATTCTACATTGATCCATTGCCCATCAAAGTCTACTATTATACAGTCTGTATTAAGCAAATCATAATCAATTTCATTATTATAAAAGCTTAAACGGACACTTTTACCTTTCAATCCATATAAAAGACGCGTGATAGCATTGCCACCCTCCTTCTTTGTCTCTGTCTTATCACAATTGTCTTTTAAAAGGTAGTCACAGCTTACCCCGAGAATCTCTGCTAAAAAAACAATTTTATCCATCTCCGGGTAAGATTGGTCCGATTCCCATCTTGAAATCGATTGTCTAGTTACAGACATTAATTCTGCTAGCTGTTCCTGAGTCATATTTTTTGCTTTTCTAGCATCTGCTATTTTATTTCCAAAGCCCATATAGCACCTCCGTGTTTTTTTGTACCTCTAAAGTTTATCAAAATACCGAAAATCCTCTACCAAGTTTCGGTTTCTTAATGTGACATTTCAATTGCATTGCATGTTACATAGCTTATTTTTCTAGGTTTCTTCTATATAATACTAAATAATGGCTGTAAACTCAAAGAGAATTTAATGAAAAAAATAAAAAACTCACATCCCACGAATACGTATATTCAAAATCTCTCCTCACATTCATATTTACTTAAAGTTGCACTTTTTTATCGCCCAATCAGAATATTTTTGAGAAAAAGCAAAATAATATCTTGTATATCATACCTTATAAAATTATTTGTATGTCAATATGTAAAAAATGATATGTAATTT
>DPVV01000482.1 GCA_003526525.1 Lachnoclostridium phytofermentans
AATTAGTTAACCTAGCATAGAATACGACAAAATTCGTCGTAGATGCCAGGTTAGAAAGGTAGGCATACTATGTCGAAAATAATAATTCAAAATATGTACTTTCATTATGCAGAATACTTTCAGACTGTATTTGAAAATGTAAATTTAACACTCGATACTGATTGGAGGTTAGGACTCATAGGAAGAAATGGCAGAGGAAAATCAACCTTTCTAAAGCTTTTGCATGGTAGTTTAGTTCCTGATAAGGGTAATGTGGTGAAACAGGTAAATACGGAGTTTTTTCCTTATGAGATAAATACGAATTATAGGGTCACTCTTGATGTGTTAAAAGAGTGCATTGGAAGCCTAAAGACAATGGAAGATACCATGGAGGAAATCATCGTTTCTGAGGATAAAAATCGCTATCAAGAATATCAAGAGATACTTGAACAGTATCTTGAGGCAGATGGATTTCAGATGGAAAGTAGAATTTTAAGAGAAATAACTCTTATGAATTTGCCAGAAGAAATACTAGCACGTGATTATGATGTTTTATCAGGAGGAGAAAAAACTAGACTTCAAATCATAGCAATGTTTTTACGGAATAACTCCTATGTATTACTAGATGAACCAACGAATCATCTTGATTTGGTTGGGAAAAAATTATTGGCGGAATATCTAAAACAAAAAAAGGGTTTCTTGGTTGTTTCTCATGATCGAAGCTTTTTAGATGAAGTTATAGATCATGTTTTATCAATTAATAAATCGAACATTGAAATTGAGAGAGGAACCTTTACTTCCTGGAAAGAGAATAAGGATAAAAAAGAAAATTTTGAATCCCAGACGGAAGCAAGATTAGTAAGAGAAATCAAAGCTTTGAATAATCAATCAGTTATGAAACGTGATTGGGCTAGTAGTGCTGAGAAAACAAAGAATATTCACGGAAAGTTCGAACGATCTAGCGGTTCACGAGCAGCACAGTTTATGATGCATGCAAAAAGAGCTGAGGATAGGGTAATGAAAAACCTAGAGGAAAAAAGTAAGCTGTTGCAAAACTTTGAAGTAGCAAAGGAACTAGAAATTAAACAGAAGGCATTAGAGGGTTATACTATATTAAGAGTAAAAGATCTTTCCTATGGATATGATGGCGGTGTCTTATTCTCACATCTAAACTTTAAAGTAGCGCTAGGTGACCGTATTTGGATTCGTGGGAATAATGGCTCTGGGAAAAGTACTTTATTAAAATTGATTGCAAAACATCTAGAGTCCGATGGTATCAATTACTTTGATGAAATACAGATTACAGAGTCTTTTCAAGAACCATTATGGAATTCCGGATATATAACAGATTATATTAAAGAGGATAGTAAACAACATCAAATTTATGAGTTATGTGGTCTTTTTGACATTCCGAGCGAAACTTTACTTCGACCGATTGAAACATTTAGTGGGGGAGAGAAGAAAAAATTAGACATTGCAAGAGCTTTAGTTTGTGATAATCAATTAATTCTTCTGGATGAACCACTCAATTTTATGGATATTTACTTTCGAGAACAATTAGAAAAAGCGATACTACAATACCTACCAACGCTTATATTTATTGAACATGATGAATGGTTTGGTAATAGGGTAGCAACCAAGATAATAACTTTAGATTAATTACTTTGGATGGTGGTGTTCAATAATATAGTGATTTCAACAATATGGTGGTGTTCAATAATATGGTGTTATTCCATGATGGTAAGTATGAATTAATAAGAAATTATGAGTCTAAAAAATAAGCACAAATTAGGGACAATTCTACTATCCGTTTTCTGCAATAAATTTAGCAATTATGTGTGAATAGAGTTTGACGTAATCGTATTATTACTTTATTATATATATTATAGCTTTCACAAGGAGATGTTCGCGAAGTGTACTTTATCTTGTATAGGGCAGAGAATAAGATTAGTTAGTAAACATTCAATAAAATTAGTTTTTCGCGATTCTTACATGGTATTACCAAGTTTCATCACCTGTAGTAAACATGAGTTACTTAAGAGCATAGCGAACAATTGTATTTGCCGTGTGTATGCGTTGAATACAATTAGTATGCTAACATAACTGGTAACAAAATTTTTTCCATCTGAATAGAATGGAACAATGATTATGAATGGGGGAGGAAAGTGAAAAATATATTTATTGGGTTATTATTTATCTTTCTTAATTTTAATTTGAATCTAGGTGGTATGCAGATAGATTTGCTACCAAATTTTGTAGGTTATTTGCTTATGATTAAAGGGATTGACGAACTCATCAAAGAAAGTGAATTTTTTGATAAGGTAAGACCTTGGGCAGTTATTATGGCCTGTTATACAGGTGTTATTTTCTTCCTTGATTTAATTGGTGTATCATACCAATTACAAGGTTTCTCAATTATTTTGGGTATTATTAATATGAGTATTTCGTTCTTTATATTATATCAAATCGTAAGTGGCATCATTGATATAGAGCAGAAGTATGGAATTATTTTAGAGGGAGATAAATTAAAATCCTTATGGAGTTGTATGACAATATTTGATGTGTTAATTTACGTTTCATTATTTATTCCTGCATTTACAGTTGTT
>DPVV01000287.1 GCA_003526525.1 Lachnoclostridium phytofermentans
GCTAGCTTATTTCTATATAATTCATAGAATAATGTATCAAAAGAAGTAGTAACCGATTTCTCTTCTAGTTTTAATAAACGTTCCTTTAGATAAGTTTTTCCTATTTCAAAATCACATTCCATTATCATAAAGATAAGAAGTAATGTTTCAATCTCTTTTCCTGATCCACAATTCAGTGGAATTTTAGCACCACAGGTACTTGTAGTAGAAAAAACGGCTTCTAAGTACGCTCCTGAATTTATAAAAGACTGAGGAACAATTTCCTTAAGGGCTTTTCCAGTCATTTTAGCATATACATGCCAAAGCATAATGGCAGCGGTAAAGGAATATTCAAAATAATGTATACCCTCTGCGCAATGACCATCTTTACTTAGATAATTTTCTACTATTTGGTTGAGCCTTTGATAGCTTTCTTCCACATACCTTTCATATCCGCCCCTATAAAGCTGTAAAAAGCAAGCTCCGAGTATTGCTCCTCGGTTACCAACAATGCCTTGGTTCATAAAACTACGGTAGCCTTGCTCCTCACACTTTTTAGTAACCCATTTCCAGGCATCTTCGACTTTATTAACAATTTTCTCTATCCCTTTTTCTGTAAATACATCTCCTAAGAACCCCATGGCAATACATACTTGAGAAGATAGGTGATCTTCAGTAAAACATACATGATGGAACGTAGAACCTTCCATACAACAAGTTGGTCCTTCAAACCACTTCATATAAAGCAAGGAAAGTATCATTCTTGCAGCTAAGTTACTATATTTAGCTTCTTCTAATACATACCCACCGATTGCTAGATTCAAAATGTGGTCTTCAAAATTTTCTCTACCCCTGTCACGCACTCGCACAAATCGATACATATGATTACTTACAGGTACAAATTCACGGATTGCCTTTTCTGGCTCGATGTGCATACTTCTTTCTGCATTGTTAATAATCTTATTTTTTAAAGATTCATCTGCTAAAATATACTTTTTAAGTTCCATTGCTTCCGCTTCTGAAAACACTAGATTGTTATTAATTTTTCCTACCGTATTACTATTTAAAAGACCTTTCCACTGACTATCTTTCTTTGGTAAAGATTCTTCTATCAGATACTTCTTTGTAGAAGTAGATGCCCCAAACCAACTAAGTAAAACTACATTCCTATTTCCACTAGAAGAGAACTTTAATTCTATTTTTTCTAATATACTATGACTATCTACTTCTTTTAATATAGGACTTATTAATTCAATTGGAGCGGTATCCCCTTTTGTAGATTGAAAGATAATAGTTTCTTTTCCATCAATTATAGCTCTTCCTTCTACTATTACTTGAACTGGAACAGTTATAAAGCATAGTATCTTATCATATCCGTATAAATCCACTTTTCCATTAAACTGAATAGAAAATTCTCTACCCCCACTAAAACTTAGGGTGTCCCATAATCTTTCCATTGTGCAATTCTTCATTTGCATTTGATTATCATCACACAAATATTTATCAAAAGCTGGGTAAAATATTGCTTCCGCTTCATTGATAGCTACCATTTTATTATTTACATTCATCTCCTGGAATCCCTTCTATATAAACTTCTATGTTTGTGATACCCTCAGAAATTTCATATTCTAGATAAGGTAGTACTGTTCTTGGATGGAGTAGATTTACATTTGCTTCACATAAAATATAATTACCTTTTCCTTCTCCCTGTATTAATTCCACTTTACTACTTCCCTTTTGTCCAGTTAGAAGCACAGACGCTTTGACTTCTGATGATAGATTATCACCAATTCTACTTTCAAATTCCCCTATTTCATCAATTGGTAATGCGAAACCACCCTCAACTGCTTTACAAGCACTGGTTGCATGGATTGTGTGTCTTCTTATATGACCAACTCCACATGGAATAATCTCTGTTTCCACAGTAACCCCCGTCATTGGTCTCCACTTGGAATAGATTTTATCTTTTTCCGCGCATATCTCATCACATCTTCTTCTTACGTGATAATAACCATCTCTTAAAAAAGCTAGCATATTATCAGGTGCTGCCTGGGCTAAATTGTAATAAGATCTAGGGGTTTGAAATCCAAAATAACTAGAATAGGCAAATTTCTCATACTTTTCAGCACAATGAACAGGTTCCCATTCCGCATATTGTCCAGAAGTAAGGGCTGTTAAATAACCATCGGTACCTCTTTGAATAATCATTCTTGGATGTTTTAAGAAGCGGGTAGCTTCTAGGGTTGGTAAAGGTTCTTCTTTCGCTTGCCAAAAAGGATGAGATTCGTCTAATGCTAGCACCAAAAAACTTTTAAATGCCCAATATGGAGAGTTTGGCGAATTATACCCCTCTCCCACTGTAAGATTTGGATAACCATATCCCAAAGCTAATTTATTCTCTACATCTAAGATTGGATTATGAAACCAATACCTAAAATGACGATTGACAATCCCTTTAATAATTCCCCACGGCAAAGCTTCAACATCTGCAAATGCTAGGGCGCACCAGGAAGAACATTGTGCAAAGCGATAAGTTAAGGAACGACCAAATGGTAATCCTTCCCCTCTTTCACCAAACCAATAGATAAAGTCCCTCGCAAAGAGTTTTGCACGTTCAACATATTTTTCTGCTCTTATAGGGTCTTCCTTTTTCATAACTTTTGCATAAATCATGGCATAAAAATGAAATGCGAAGCCAATATAATAATCCACTTGATTGGTTAGTCCATCGGAATACCACCCATCTCCTAGGTAAAAGTCATCAACACGCTCCAAATCAGTTTCTAATTGTTCCTTGTTATAAACTGCATTTACATTTTTTAGACCACAATTTACTAAAACTCGGAAAAAGAGCCA
>DPVV01000479.1 GCA_003526525.1 Lachnoclostridium phytofermentans
TAACACAGTGCCCACATCCAGTACCGCCCTCTGCTGTAATTAAATAATACCATTCTCCTATGTGATATAAATGTGGTCCCTCTGTATACCCATAAGATGTACCGTAGAATATATTTTTAATTTCTCCAACCAGTTTCTGCTCTTTGGAGTCGTACTCTTGAAGCAATATTCCTTTGAATCCGTTTCTCATATTCACCAAATATTTGCGACCATCCGTATCATGGAATAAGGAAGGATCAAATCCTGTACTATTTAAATAAATAGGTTCCGACCATTCCCCATCAATCGCATTCGATTGAATAAGATAATTATGGTTATTATAAAATCGTCCTTTTTTTGTCTTAACATCCGTATACACAATATAAAAGATACCATCAGAATAGCTAAGACAAGGAGCCCAGATTCCACCAGATGTTGGATTACCTATCATATCTGCCTGACTTCTTCTAGTAATCGGAGAAGGTAACTGCTCCCAGTGCTTTAAATCCTTCGAATGGAAAAGATGGATTCCTGGCCACCACTCAAAGGTTGATGTTGCAATATAATAATCCTCACCAACTCTGATAATGCTTGGATCTGGACAAAAACCTCGTAATATTGGATTTTGAATCATACAAACTCCCATCTGCGTGCTTTAGTACGCTTACAAATCTTAAATTGCTTTTTTAGCTTATACTTACCTCGATTGTGAAGCCTCTGAAAAATCGTGTGAAAAGCTTGGGATATGGCCTTTGCAATCATTTTTTAGTAAGGTTTATAAGAGATTAGTATTAGATGTTAATCCAGCGTTCTTTTGTTATCCATTAGAATCTTAATATGGAAATGGTAACATCCTCTCCTGTCTTACACACCAGCTACCATCCTTCGGAAATCCAGGTGTTTCCTCCTCACAGCCTTGATATCCTGCTACCATCATTGCAACTGCAAGTAATAAGGAACCATTTCCCGGTAGATAGAGCGGTAGGTCATGACGTAAACGTTGATAATTATTACCACTTGCCACATAAGAGTTTTTCGAGGTATCCATTAATAGAATATCAATAGCTCCGCTAGGGTCTCCTAACCTAACTTTTGTCATTGCCATAAAGGCAAAATCCCATCCCCACATCGTATCGAATTCCCAACATTCCATTATCTTGTCATACGTATTCCTAACATACTGTGCATCTGCTCGTTCTCCCGGTAATAGCCCATATGCTAAAAGCATGGAAGGATGATCCTCATTAAAGTGAGTAAATGTATCTACGCAGCCTTCATGAGAAAGATATCTACCATCATCCACTGGAAGTAGCGCCATATGACTTGCTACAAACTCCCACTCTTTCTTCTCTTTACCTAGTCTCTTCGCCCAGGAAGCAGCTATCTTAAGCCCAAAGCTCCAATATTCTAATTCAAAAGTAGGATTTGAGGTAGTGCGTGGATTAAATCGTTCCTGTGCTGGAATTAATGGTGCAGGTAAATCATAACATTTCTTTTTCTCATTCCATTTTGCAAAATCACACATAAAATCCGCGGTTTCTTTAACGATATTCCAATACTCCCTTAGAATATCCTCTCTCTTTGTATCGCGGTATAATAATTCAAGCATAAATAAAATATGTGGTTGCTGCCATATTAGTAAGGTCGCGATAGGGGATGGACTATCAATTGCATCACAAGCTACCATCTTTGGCCATCTGGCTCCAGCGTAACCATTCCTCTTCGCATTCTCTCTTGCCTTAGGTAGATGCTCTTGATACCAGAAAAGACTTTTTTCTAAATACCTGCTTCTGTTCCATAATGGTAAAAAGGCACTGTGCCACAGATGCATTTCCAGGTGAAATTTTCCGTACCAACTGTTGCAGGTTAATCCGGTTTCTTGTGGTGGTATTGAGCCACAGGATTGTATTTTTAACAGATATAACGATAAGATAACTCTTCTTTCTAATTCGTTTGCCCTTTGATCTGTGGAACCCGAAAAATCCACAATGGCACCATTTTCCCAAAAATCACGATAGGACGTGATACTACTTTTCACAACCTTAGAAAATGTTAACTCATCTTCTTTATATTCCTTTGGCTCCTTATGAAAGGATAGTTCCTTAGTAAAGGAATGTTCCTTAGTGAAGGTATGTTCCTTTGTAGAGGACTGTTCCTTTGTAAAGGAACAGGTAAAACAAAGGAAACCTTCCAAAGCCCTTAAGGTAAACTCATGCATATTCGTATTATGTAATTCTGCTTTTGTTTCGGCCTTAATAGCCATATGGTAAGAATCCTGATCTAACGTACGCTCAAGTTGCCAACTATTTTCATCCTGTTTTTTAACAATAGTATGATGACTGTTAGGTTTTTCCCAATCAGAAGCTGTAATATCTGGTGATCCATATGGAAATAAGAATTTCACTGTCAACTTATTCAAAAGCAAAGCCTCTGATTCTATATAGATTCCTAGGATATCCTCCTCTTGATGACAGACGGTTGTAACCTTGACAGAATATCCTTCTACCCAAAATTTGCTATTAATAATACCTTCATATAAATTTAGTTCTTGCCTGATATCTTTTATCTGATCGGAGGTTATCTCCTTATCCTCCCAAAAGAAGCTAATTCTCGCCAGATTCAAACGATGTGGATTTTCACGAAGCCAATGATATACTTCTTCATTCCCTTGTATCTTATCAACTGCATAAGTTACTGTTCTATCCACAGACTCATATTCTGTCATCACCAAATCATCCATTGTATAGTACTTATTCGCCTTCGCTGGGGTTTTATGCCATCCCCATTGACTCATAGTACAAAGAGGTACTTCATGCTCTATCTGTTCCTTATAGAGGGTTTGTAACCCTGTTACATCTACGGTAAAAGCAAATTCGCCATTCCCTACCGATAGCGGTGATTCTGGATTGACATCCTTCATGATAGGATTATGTCTATTCACTAACTCGTAACGATTTATCATAATAGCCCCCTGCTTCCTTGTGAAAAATTATTTTCATACTTCAACTATTCTGATACTTTAGTTTCTAATCTAAACGAAAATAACTTTGTGCACCAGTACAATTTACTATCTGAAAATACTATTTTTAACCTTTTAACCCACTTGTACTAATGCCTTCTACTAGGTATTTGTTAAAGAAAAGAAAGATTATGAATACCGGTATAAGAGATAAAGTTGACATTGCAAACATTGCACCATAATCCGTGGTAGAAGATGCATCAGCAAATAATTTAATTGCAATGGATACCGTATAATCCTGCGGCTTATTCAGATAGATTAATGGTCCCATAAAATCATCCCATTTCCAATAAAATTGGATAATAACGGTTGTAACTAACGCTGGTTTTAACAATGGTAGGATAACTCTTGAGAAAATGGTATATTTGCTACAACCATCAATCGTAGCTGCTTCGTCTAACTCTCTTGGAATTCCCGCCATAAATTGCATCATTTGATAGATAAAGAATGCTTGCCCAAAAAAATGCGGTAATACAAGTGGTATGATAGAACCTACCATTCCTAATTTATTATAGATGATATACTGTGGAATCAAGATGATTTGTCCCGGTATCATCATCGTACATAACATCGCAGTAAATAGAACTTTTCTTCCTCTATACTTAATTCTTGCAAAGGAGTATGCCACACAAGCAGAACTTACTACGGTAGCAAACGTTGCTATCACGGTAACGATAAAGGAATTCTTAAAGAAGGTAGCAAAGGTTATTCCGCCAAATCCTTTCCATCCATTTGCAAAGTTCTCCCATCTCCAGTTTGGAGGTATCAAACTTAAAGAGCCATTTAAAATTTCAACATTGTTTTTTAAAGAACCGGTAATCATCCACAAAACAGGATATACCATGACAAAGCCAAAGCAAAGAACAAATGTATGGTACAGCACTTTGCCAATTTGTCTTCTAAATTTCAAACCCATCATTGCTCCTCCCTTCTAATCCTGTCCCGCTTCGGAAAATACCCAACGCTTCGAGGACTTAAATATTAGTAAGGTAATTAAACTCATCACAACTAACATTACCCACGACATTGCACTTGCATATCCCATGTCATAGTATTTAAATGCCTGATTATATACATATAGGGAGTAGAAATTCGTTGCGTCGTTTGGTCCACCCTTGGTAATAACAAAAGCTTGGGTAAATGCCATGAACGCTGAAATGGTCTGCATAACTAGATTATATAAGATAATAGGGGAAAGGCATGGTAGTGTAATCTTTACAAAGGATTGCCCTTTGTTCGCACCATCAATTTTCGCTGCTTCATAATAAGTACTAGGAATTTCTTTCAGCCCCGCAGCAAATATAATCATGGAAGAACCAAATTGCCATACTGTCATTAATATCAACGGTACCATTGCAAGTTTTTGGTCTCCAAACCATGATACTTTCTCAAGTCCTAGATTCATCAAAATTGAGTTAACTAATCCCTTAGAAGAGAATAATTCTTTCCATACTAAAGATACTGCAATACTTCCTCCAATGAGGGAAGGAATATAATACAGAGAACGATAAAAAGTTACAGCTTTGCTCTTTCTTGTAAGTAAATAAGCAATAAATAAGGCAAATGCCAACTTAAGTGGAACACTAAAGAATACATATTTTAACGTAACACGAACTGATTTCAAGAATCTAACGTCTTGAAATAAACGGATATAATTATCAAGCCCTATAAAGTTTTCCTGTTTTATTAAGTTATAGTCCGTAAAGGAATAGTACATGGAAACAATCATAGGAACGATGGTAAAACCAAGGAAACCAATAATAAACGGAAGTGCAAAGGTATATCCAACTGTATTATCATTGTAAAGAAATTTATGAAAGCTTAATTTTTTCTTTTCCTTTTTCTCCATAGAATCCTCCTTCTTGCGAAAAGGACCCTTACCTTTCTTCGTAATTTCCA
>DPVV01000504.1 GCA_003526525.1 Lachnoclostridium phytofermentans
TCTAGATTACAAAAATGTAAGGTTAGAGAGTTCTTTGTAAGTCATATCGATGGTTTGAATAAATAATATGCTTTATACTTAATTGTAGGTTGCATGAGGAATAAATCAAATAGGAGAGAGCTTATGAAGAACAAAAAGCGAAAATTGTTTGTAACTATTGTTGTTGTCTTAGTTGGATTCGTAGTATATGAGAATATGTTATTTAAAAAGGGATTTAAAAGGAAATAAAAACAAGAATAAAAAAGATAACATAATATCAAAGAATCTATTAGTAAACAAATGAATTATAATTCTTTGTATTATACATGATAGAGAAAAGTACGCGAGAAGCGTACTTTTTTTGTTGCTAGTTTTTTTGTAGCGAAATCGAAATAGTTGAAGATTCATATAATATATGGCCCGAGTAGCATAATTAGATTGACATGATTTACCAGATGATTTATAATAATAATATTATAAATACGAAAGGGGTGTTAAAAAATTGAACAGTATGGTGATCCGTAGTTAATATTTAAATACAAATGTATCCTTTCGTTATTCTGAACTTAGTAGGCAATTACCTATTAAAATTTGCAGAACACTCGAATGGGGGTGTTTTTTTTGTAGCCTTTTTTACCGAATTATAACAAAAGATAAATTTCCTACTGATTGAGCATTGAAATTATTTCATATGGTTATTGTAATCAACTTGTTTTTATATTATTGAAAGAAAGGTAAAGATTCTATGTTAAAAATGAGACATTTGATTGAAAATTATGAGTTAGCAAAAGATCTATTAAAAAACTGGGAGTATGATGAGGAGAATTTGGA
Source organism: Lachnoclostridium phytofermentans (assembly GCA_003526525.1). Taxonomy (GTDB): domain Bacteria; phylum Bacillota; class Clostridia; order Lachnospirales; family Lachnospiraceae; genus Lachnoclostridium. Next base: position 811 of record DPVV01000504.1, read on the forward strand.
TGAGATGTTATCTTATTTTCGTATTTCCTCCAATGCTATTTATCCTTTTTGTTATAAGAAACAAGTCCGTTTTATAAGAATTGCTCCAACTGATGAAAAACGGAAAGAGAATATTTATGGGGAAATAGAATTTATACAATATTTAAGAGAACACGAGTTTAAAGCCCTATGCCCGGTTCCGTCAAAGAATGGAGAATTTATTAGAACGATCAATACAAAGTGGGGAGAGTATTATGCTACCGTTTTTGAGAAGGTATCAGGGAAACAAGTGGAAGCTTTAGAATTCTCGGAGAAAATGTATTGTGAATGTGGAAAAACAATGGGAAGAATGCACAGACTATCATCCGAATATAAACCTACCATAAAAAAGTGGACTCATGAGGATGTTCTAAATGAAATAGAGACGATGTTAACCTTCTATCATTGCTCTAATAAAGCAAAGATAGAGTTAGCTAACCTAAGAGTTGAACTTGCAAAGCTACCCAAAACTCAAATAACCTATGGCCTTATTCATTATGATTTTGAACTAGATAATGTATTTTATGATGAAAAAACAAATACCTGCTCAGTTATCGATTTTGATGATGGAATGTATCACTGGTATTCTACAGACATAGAACAATTTTTTGAATCAGTATCTGAAGAAAAGGGCGAACTTGAGGCTGAACAAGCAAAAATAGCATTTTACGAAGGATATCAAGCCGAATTTCCAATTTTAGAGGAAACAAAAAATAATATGCATTTGATGAGACGCTTCATAAATTTGTATTCCTATGTGAGGATTCATCATTGCCTATGTGATTCTTTTACGAGTGAACCAGAATGGATGACGGAACTTCGTGTGAAATTAACGAATATGCTAAAATCAATCGAAGAAACTTGGCAATTCTAGAGAATCGAGTACTTAGTTAAGTGAAGATTCAGTAAAACAAATGATTTAACCTCATCAGGAGTTAATTAAATAGTCATGAATGCTCCAAATCGTGCTAAGTAATCCTGGTGCATTTTATAGTCCTTATCATACATACCAACTTTTCTCCAGAAAGACCGGTCATGATTTAAATGCATGATATGACAAAGCTCATGAATTACAACATAATCAATCGCACTTTGTCTGGCCATGGATAACTTGTAGTTAAAGGTCAGCTGTTTCTTTGAGTTACAGGTCCCCCAGGTAGCTGGAGAATCTACAATAGTGAAGCTTTTTGCTTTTACCTGAATGATTGGCTCGTAGATAGCAAGACGTTCTGTAATAATCTCCTTGGTTTTCGCTGTGTAAAATTTTTTAAGAGCTTCTTGTGCTTCATCATCTGTCGCAGGAGTCGCAGGAAGCTCAGATAAAAGATCAGATAGTTTGTGAACTTTACCAAGAAATAAAAAGTTTTCGTCACTTTCATATGTTTTCACACTGGAAAGATAAGTGCGATTACTCATTCTTTCTTCAAATTTTAATATAGCTTTTGAATTGGATTTCATAAAGGCATTGACTTCTTCTAATGTCGATTTTTTTGGGGCTTTTAAAGTGATTAGACCTTCCGGTGAAAAATCAAGGTTAAACTTGCTAGCTTTTGTGTATTGTATTTGAAAACTGATAGACTTATCATTTAGTATAATTTCCATATAAATCCTCCATTCTGTACGCAATCCCGCAAATTTGGGAGACAGTACAAATTCATGTGTAAAAATCTTGATTTTTCACACTATCCAAACAAGCCCCCCCAGTAGGCAATCTGTTATTCTGTGCCGAGGACGACGCAGGT